>JAGXNZ010000391.1 GCA_019894655.1 Promethearchaeota archaeon
CTTTAAGTTTGATTTTAATACAGTAATTAATCAAAAATGTTGATCTAATTTATTATCTCTTTGATTGTTTTCGCAATCAGATTGAATGTGACTTATTACTTTTGTAAAAATTTATGGAAAATAATTAGTTTTCTTATTTCCTATTATTTATTTTTATCCAACATTTACAAGAAGTTATTTTATAAAATAAAAAAGCTTATATTCTAGGTGTGACTAATAAAAATTGATGATTGAATTAGAGCCCGAAATCTCTACAACAAAAAAAATCCGAGAAATTCCATTAATTAAATGTTTAACTGAATGTGAAGAAGAAGAGGAGACTGTTATAAAAAGTGTTAAATGTGGTCATAAAGCAAAAAGAAGGCTTGCAAATTTAGGATTAGTACCTGGAACAAAGATTAAAAAAAAGAAAGCTGCGCCTTTTCGAGGTCCTTTGAAAATTATAGTAAAAGGGACTACTTTAGTTATTGGTCGTGGATTAGCTAGTAAAATTCTGGTAGAGTGCGATAAGGCATGCAATTTTTAGATTTTTAGATTTATTTAGAATTACTTTTTATGTGTAAATTTTTTCATAAATAGATACAAAAATATCCTATATTTTTAAAATAAAATGAGTTGTCATTTACCTAAAAAACCAAAATATGAAGAAGAAAAATATAAGGATACCATAAATATTGCGTTAGCGGGGAATCCTAATGTCGGAAAATCTGTAATTTTCAACCAACTTACAGGACTTTCACAAACTATCGGAAATTGGCCAGGAAAAACGGTCGAAAGAATGGAAGGCCATTTAGAATTTTTAGGGTATCATTTTAACATCGTTGATTTACCAGGTATTTATAGCTTATCTACTTATACATTGGAAGAAATTGTTAGTAGGGAATATATTGTTTCAGAAGAAGTGGACCTCATTATCAATGTAATCGATGCAACGAACTTAGAGCGTAACCTCTTTTTTACATTTCAATTATTAGAATTAAATGTACCAATGATTCTTGCCTTCAATCAAATGGATATATTAAGAAAAAGAAAGATTGATCTTGATTTTGAAAAATTAGAGAAAATTTTCAAGTTACCTTCTCTTCCAGTTGTGGCTGTACATGGAAAAGGAGTTCATCAATTATTAGAAGAAGCCATAGAAATGGTTGTCTATCGTCATCCTCATTCGCACTATAATGGAAGCGAACCGGATGAATGTGAGCATCACTCACACGATTATTATCGAGAGGAACATATTCATGACAAAGTTGGAACTTGGCCTCCCCTGAAAAAAGAATTTATATTTCCAGATTTATCTCATATTCTAGCTTTTGGTAAAGAAGTAGAGATGAAAATTCAAGACTTGGATAAAAAAATAAAAAACATTCATAACTACTTTTCAAAGTTCCATTACCCTTCAAGATTTTTAGCAATAAAATTATTAGAAGATGACGAAGAGATTAAAAAATTTTTTGAGGATAATGAAAATGCGAATAAAATTATCGATATTGCTGAAAAACACCGAAAAACTCTTGAAGATTTTCATGGTGAAGATATTCATACTATTATATCTTCTGAGATATATAATACTATTCATAAAATAGTAGAAAAAGTAGAAATTGTTAAAGCTAAGAAAGAATCAAAAAAAATTTCTTTAGCTGATAAATTGGATCATATAACCACTCATTCATTTTGGGGATATATAATATTAATTCTTGTTATAGTTGGTATATATACTATTACATTTACTGTTGGAGATTTCATTGGAGGATTTTTAGATGAAATCTATGGTGGATGGAGTGAAATTGTTTATGAAAGGTACGGCGAGGATACTCTATGGGTTAAAATCTTATGGAATGGAGGTGTAGGGGGTCTTTTTGGGGCAATAGGAGGGGTTTTGGTTTATGTAATACCATTCTTTCTAATTATTGAAATTTTGCAAGATTCAGGATATTTACCCCGTGCAGCTTACCTTATGGATAGAATTATGCATGCTATAGGCGTTCATGGAAAAACTATTATTCCAATGATATTAGGTTTTGGTTGTAATGTTGCGGCTTGTGCTGGTTGTAGAATCATGGAAACAGAGCGAGAAAAGAAGCTTTCGATCGTATTAACATCTCTTATACCTTGTGCAGCAGTAATGGTTGTTGTTATGGGACTGGTTGGGCGATATTTAGGATTGTTTTGGCTTTTATTTTTGTTTGCAATTAATTTCATGGTAATTTTACTTGTCGGGAGAATATTAAATAAAGCAATGCCTGGCCAATGTACAGAACTCATTATGGAATTGCATGAATATAGAATGCCAAACTATAGCGTAATTACGAAACAAACTTGGTTGAGGTCTAAGGAATTTATTTATAAAGCTCTTCCTTTAATAATCATTCTCGGTATTATTCTGGAAATCATGTTAGAACTTAGAGTCTTAGATCCAATAAATTTTGTTTTATCTCCAGTTACTGTGTTTTGGCTAGGCTTACCGATAATAACTGGAGTATTGTTAATTTATGGAATTTTGCGCAAAGAATTAACTTTAGTACTTCTTGTCCTCCTTGCTAATGCTATGAATTTAACATTATTAGAATTGATGACCCCTATTCAAATGATAATCTTTTGTTTGGTTACAATGCTCTATATCCCTTGCTTTGCTACAATAATCATCATTGCAAAACAAACCAATTTAAAATACGCATTACAAATTTCTTTTATGGAAATTGGGACTGCTTTATTAATAGGTGGATTAGTTCATTTTGGATACATTTTTTTGACAAATTTTTAATTTCTATTTCCTTAAAAAATTATTTTATAGTATATTTATATTACTATAAGAATTTTAATTAGTAGATTAATTCTCTAAAAAAATACAGAGAAAAAAAGTCAGAAAAACGAGTGCTTGTCATAAATAATGAAAGTCAGAATTACTACTCCCTGTCGAATACATCTTTCATTAATCGATGAGAATGGATACACTGGCAGAGTTGATGGCGGCGTAGGTCTTATGTTAGATCAGCCTAATGTCGTGTTA
>JAGXNZ010000066.1 GCA_019894655.1 Promethearchaeota archaeon
AACTTTTGCACCAATTCAGGATGTTTTTCAGCAAACGCCCATGCGACAATTCCACCCCAATCGTGCCCGGCAAGGAAAGCCTTTCCTAATTTTAAAGTTTCGATCAAACCTTTAATGTCATCTATTAAAAGCTCGATTTTATAATTTTCTACGCCCTCTGGCTTGTCAGACAAATTATATCCACGCATATCAGGGATAATCAATTGATACTTATTTTTAAGGCCCGAAATTACGCTTTTCCAACCGTACCAAAAATCTGGAAATCCATGAAGTAGAATTAAGGGTGGACCTTCCCCTATCATAACAGTGTGAAGCTTTATCCCATTTGTTTTAATCATTATTTCTTCAATTTCATCAAATATTTCCATTTTTATTTACCATTTTTATATTATACTAATTAAATTATGCTCTATTGATTTTCCTTCAATATAAATTAAACTTATAGACAATAGATCTTACCCGAAATAATGGACAATAGGGACTAACAAATTGTATATATAATTTTAAATGATTGAATTAAAAATATTTTCAAATAAATTTGTGAAGAAAAATTAAAATATAAAGAGATTTTTAAAAAAATTTTACAGAATTATTCAAAATAACTGTTAAAGGAATCTTCAAAATCCTTTATACAGGCGTTATTAAGTTCAGCAAATTTATAACTCCCTTTTGGTAGTTTTTCCTCTTTCGAAAAATGTTTCTTAAGAGAACTTTCAAAATCACGTGCACTTAAACTTCTTTGTTCGGCGAACTGAATTTCGCCAAAAAATTTCAGATATTCTGGTGTACTATTACTCATTTTTATATTCACTTTTTATATGCTTACTAAATTTTTACTAAAATGATGATCTAATCTAATAGATCATAAATGGAAAGTCTATCTTTTAAACATTTTGATTATATTCCTAAGAGTAAAGTTATGTAAAATTCGCTGTCCGAAACCTTTCCCTAATATACATCCATAAATTTTTACAAGAAATTAATAAACAAATGATAAAATATGATAATAGATTTTTATTTTTTCGAACAAGAGTAATGAAGGAAAAAGTCACTTAATATTCTTTTATTCACTAGTAATAGTGCGAAATTTACAATATTTAAGGAGCTCCTAAGTTCTTAATTAAAGGTTAGAAAAGTCATTATTTACAAGAAAGGAAAATTCTTTTATTGTTAAATAACATTGAAATAAGTTACAGAAAAAAAGTTATTATGTTGAAAAAAGTATGAGTAAAAAACTAGACGATAAGACTTATATGAAATATCTCCTCCAATCTTTAAATATCGATGGCTTAAAAAGCATCTGTAGAGATTTTGATATTAAAGGATATTCAAAATTCAAGAAATCAGAATTGATCGATTTTGTTCTTGATTCTTTAGCTGAAGAAGAACTTAAAGATTTGCTTACACAAAAAGAATTGGATATTATTTCTAGCGAAATT
Organism: Promethearchaeota archaeon; assembly: GCA_019894655.1. Next base: position 1,440 of record JAGXNZ010000066.1, read on the forward strand.
GAAATAGCTGTTAAAAAAATTAATGGTGAAGATCGAGAATCTATTAATAATATTAAGATAGTTAACGATAAGAACCATGAAATAGAGCTCAAGTTCAAAGGATTTAATTGGGAGGTTGGTTCTTATTTGTCAATAACTCCAAATAACATTCACGATCCTGAACGAGACTGCGATTGTAGAGTAGGCTCAAATATGGGCTTGTGTAACCATTTTTGGGTTGGATTTATTTACTCATTAAAGAAAAATTACATTAAATTATCAGATTGGAAACTTACTACCCTACCAAAAGATTTTGGAAAAAAGGTGGAAAATATTGTTATAAAGGATGGAAGTTTAATTAATGAAGGAGCTGTTAGTTCCCTTCTAGCTAAGCACAAAAGAATAACTATTTATGAAGCCGCAATAACAGATATAGAAGAGAAAGAAGATGACTTCCAAGGGAATATAACCACCTATTATCTAATAACCTTAAAAGATATTGAATATGGTCCTCAATTGAAAAAAAAAAGCGATTACAGAAAAGAAGATATTGAAAATATTGACAAATTAATTATAAGGGCAAGCGAAAATCTTTATTCCAACGACAAGTTTAAATTAGGAGATAAGATTACATGCAACGGCGGAGTAAATAAGGATAGGATTTTGGGATTTATGTTAAAGAGGGTTACGGGGTTAAAGAAAATATAATTTAGATGATAACAATGAAAAATCCAAAGTCGGGATTCGTTCACGACCAAAATTTTATCTTGAGTACTGATTTTTACGAACTAACAATGGGCGCAGCTTATTACCAATACAATCTCGATAATAATATTAATGAAGAGGATGATATTGCTGTTTTTGATTTTTTTATAAGGAAATATCCAAAAAATCGAAATTACTTAATTTTTGCTGGTTTAGAGCAGGTGATTCATTATCTACAGAATGCAAGATTTACTGAAAAAACGATAGATTTTCTGAGAAAAAAAGAGGTATTTAAAAAAATCGATTCTAGTTTTTTTGACGATTATTTACCTAGATTTAAATTCAAATTAAATGTGTGGGCAATGAGAGAAGGTAACTACTTCTTTCCCAATGAGCCTATTATGAAGATTCAAGGCCCGATGTTCCACGCTCAATTGGCAGAAACCTATATTTTAAATGTTATTAATTATCAGACTCTCGTTGCGTCGAAAGCTTCTCGAATAAGAAATGTAGCGCAAGACAAGATTTTGTTAGAGTTTGGTACGAGAAGATCGCACAGCCCCCTTGCTGGCGTTTATGCTGCGAGAGCTAGTTATATCGCTGGTTTTAACGGCACTAGCAATGTAATCGCGGATATTGAACTTGGGATTACTTCAAGCGGGACAATGGCTCATAGTTTTATACAAAGATTTGATACAGAAATGGAGAGTTTCGATGTTTATAATAATATCTATGGAGATAATTCCGTCCTCTTAATTGATACATTTGATACGGAAAAAGCCGCCAAAAAGGTATCCAAATATAAAAACACCATTAGAGCTGTCAGGATAGACTCTGGTGATTTCATTGAACACTCCAAAAAAGTGAGAAAAATTTTAGATGAAAATGGGTGTGAAAAAGTCTTGATCGTTGCGAGTTCCGATCTGAACGAATATAAAATAAAAAAAATCTTAGAGAGTAACGCACCCATAGATGTTTTTGGAGTTGGAACAGAATTAGCGACTTCTCGTGACGAACCAACCATAGCGGGGGTTTATAAGCTGATAGAATATAATAGTAAACCAAAAATAAAAATAAGTGAAGATAAATTGACCTATCCTGGTAAAAAGCAAATCTACAGAATTTATAATAGGCAAGGAAAGTTTATCGAAGATATCTTAATGTTAGATAATGAACCAGCACCTCCAAATTCAGAAACACTTCTTATTCCTGTGATGAAAGAAGGATTACTAATGACAGAATTACCTGATCTGAATAATATTCAACAATATTATAGTGAAAATATTGAAAAATTGCCAAATAAATTTAAAGAATTGGACGAGAATCATATTTTTAAAGTTAAAATCTCTGAGAACTTGAGTGAACTCACAAAATCATTAACTGAGAAATTTACCTAATCTTTATTTTTAAATTAAAATGATTATTAGATAATAGAAGAGAAATATAGTTTTAGTGCTATGACAGTAAATACTTATGAGAAATTAAGAGAGTTCCTAGATCATTTTCCGATAGGTTTCCGTAAAACTAAATCTGGAGTTGAGATTGAAATCCTAAAGCGCCTATTTACTGAAGAAGAAGCTGAATTGGCTACATTCTTAACTATAAGACCAGAACGAGCCCGGAGTATTGCAAGAAGAGCAGGTAAGAATTTAGTTAGTATAGAAAACATGCTTGAAGTAATGGCAAAGAAAGGACTCATTTTCCGGGCACGACGAGATAACAAGACTCTATATAACTCTGCTCCTTTTATGATAGGGTTGTACGAATACTCTGTCAAAATAATTGATAAAGAATTAGCTCAACTTTTTAAAGAGTATTACCATGCAGCTGGTCTTGAAGAGATAGGAGTAAGTAATATTCCCGGTTTTAAAGTGATTCCCTTAGAAGAGACTATTCAAACTGAAACCACGCTCTTTCCGTACCAAATGCTTGAAGAATCAATAAGGAATGCGCGAGTCATTGCTGTAGCTGACTGCGTTTGTCGAAAAGAATCACAGCTGTTAAATGAAGGATGTAGCCATCCTATGGAAACTTGTTTAAGCTTCGGATCTGCTGCTGAATATTATATAGAAAATAATATCGGAAGAAAAATATCATCAAAAGAAGCAATTCAAATCATTAAAGAAACAGATGAAGCTGGGTTAGTTCATGCGGGAGCAAATTCAAAGCACCTCTCTAATATCTGTAACTGCTGCCCTTGTTGCTGTGTCTCCATGAAGGGCATAACTCAATTTGGACAAGATAAGCAAAAATTCATGAATGCAGTGTTTGAATCAATTATTGATGATGAAATATGTGTTGCTTGCGGAAATTGTGTTGAAAGGTGTCCGGTTAAAGCTATAACTATGGAAGATATTGCATTAGTGAATCGGGATTTATGCCTTGGATGTGGTTTATGCGCGAGTGTTTGTCCAGAAGAAGCGATTAGCTTGAAACCAAGAGAAGATGGTGAAGAACCATTTAACAGAGTGCTTGATATGGGAGTGGCAATTATTGAAGCTAAAAGAAGAAATATTCAATTATAATAATCAAAAATAGAAGGAAAAATTTAAAATTATTATAATAATATCACAAAAACGCTTAAACTCAGAGTAAATTATTTTATTATTAAATCGATACCTTTATAAATAGATCTAATAAAATAGCCAAAGGGGTTGCGATTTTAAGTTTTAAAACTTATTACTAACTTTGATATTATTAATAATAGATAATATCTGAAATAGTTTAAATAGCTTAAAAATTAATCTTGTTTAATTAAACTATTAATTAAAATTTTACATAAAGGTGTAAAATTAAATATGTATCATTTAGACGGAACAGATGTTTTAGAAGAAAAATATTACAGAAAAACTTCAAGTGTGTGCCCAGAATGCCTTGAAAGGATAGATGCTGTAGTCCAAGAAGAAGACGATGGAAAAATCTATATGGTTAAAAATTGCAAAGAACATGGTGATTTTAAGGATATAATTAGTTCCAACGCAAAGTATTATAAGTGGACTCACTTCCAGATGAAAAATACTAACGGGACAATCGCTTGGCAATTCGAAAAAGACGGTGAAGCAAATCCAGCTGATTGTGCTTCAGACGATGAAAGAGGATGCCCCTATAATTGTGGATTATGTAATGAACACTTATCAACTTGTACTTTGGCATTAATAGACTTAACAAATCGGTGTAATTTCAATTGTAATTTCTGTTATGCGAATGTCCAAAAATCTGGATATTTAGTTGAACCATCATTAGAAGAAATCGATAGAATAATGAAACACTTTAGAAGCAAACCAATCCCTGCTGTTGCGATTATGTTTACTGGAGGAGAACCTACGGTCAGAAAGGATTTTCCTGAAATTTGTAAAATGGCAAAAGATCATGGATTTCAAGAAGTAATAGTCGCTACAAACGGATATGGATTCCAGAAAAAAAACGGTGGACTTGAATGGACTAAGAAAGTTTTTGAAATGGGTTTAGATACTCTATATTTACAATTTGATGGGATAAATAACGCGACTTACGAGAAGACAAGGGGCATTAAGAATCTAATGCCATACAAAATGCGTGTTGTAGAAAATTGTAGAAAAGTTGGATTGTCATCCATTAATTTGGTTGCAACGATTGTAAAAGGGATTACAGATATTGAAGTTGGAAATATAATTCAGTTTTCTCTTGATAATATTGATGTTGTAAGGGGAATAACCTTCCAACCTGTGTCCTTATGTGGTCGTATTACAGCTGAAGAGATGGACGAGTTAAGAATTACTAACGCTGATGTGATAAAAGAAATCGAAAATCAAACCGGCGGCAAAATCAGAATGGATGAAGCATGGTATCCACTGACAACTATTGTCGAATTCGGGAGAATAATCGCTTACCTCGCTGATGTGGAACCAATTGAATTTACCTGCTCGCCTGATTGTGGCTTCGCAACCTATTTGGTTGTGGATCCCGACACGAAAGAAATGGTTCCTATTATGGATTACTTCGATCCTTTGAAGATCATTGATTTTGCCAACCGATTTTGGGAGAAAGTAAAACATAAAGAAAAACAACCAATTACTTTCTTTGAAGGAATGTTAGGTGATATGGGTAAAACTTTAGATAGCGGTCTTAATTTGCTAGATAAAACACAACTTCGAGCCCGATTCCTATTAGGAATATTACAATATACTAAGAAACCTGGTAAGCTCATGGAAATGTTCAGTAGATTACTATTGAATGGTGATTGGGAAAGCATTAGCTCTTTCACGCACGGCACACTTCTTCTCTCCAGTATGCACTTCCAAGACGCATATAACATGGATATAGAGCGTGTTAAAAGGTGTATCGTTCATTTCGGCGTAGCAATGCCCGATGGCTCTGTTAAAGAAATAAGTTTTTGTACGATGAACACGATCCATCGTGAAAGTATCGAGAAACAAGTAGCTAAAAAAATAACGGAAAAAGTCAGAGAAGAGTTCGACACGACGAGAGGTCAAACGAGAGAGGAGATTCAACAAGAAGTCGCTCAGAACGGAGGAATAAGAAAAACGGAGTTAGGTGAAGAATAAATGGTGGATGAAGTAATCGAAACTAAAGATGGCTTGAAGTTACGGAAACTCGTAGAACTCAAAACCAGCACGGCAGATGAGTATCAAGATGCTATGTTGGATCGAGTAGAGTACTTCAAAAAGCAAAACCAACAAAAGTCCATATTTAATAGCACAATTCAAAATACGGTAGTCCAAACTCTGAGCACAGTTTTAGATCTTAAAATCCAAGTAGAGAAATCTCTAGGCGAAGAAAATTTGAAAAAATTTCACGAATTTTTAGATGGAGTCCTATTATTTGGGCTCTAAAACTTGTTTTATCATTTTTTAATTATATTTTATTATTTTATTTTAATATTAAATAAACCCAATATTTTTATCTCATTTTTCTTGTTGATGTAATGAGTGTTTTTTAAAGATGCCATTGCTAATTAAGTTGTATGGAAAATTAAGAGAACATCTAAAGGATCTAAACTTAGAAAAGGGGCTCCCCGCTATACATAGTATTGAAGATAACAGTGTTCATTTTATACATGGAATTCTTGAGAAGTATGGAATAAATGAAAGTGAAGTTAGTCACATCTTTGTAAACGGCAAATATTGTGGACTCAATAAGGAAGTTAGAGATGGTGATAGAGTGGGATTATTCCCTAAAAACATGGCATTAATGTTTGTCGAGATTAAAAATTGAGCTTTTTAAAAATTCATAAATTATTTTTTAGATTGAATTTTAATTAGAGTATGGTTTTCAATTTAATTACTTTACCTATTACGATATTATTTATTGCGATAGGATTCGGTCAGCTACTATTTGCAATTAAATTGAAAAAGGAGTTCCCAAAAGACCATATTTTCATTAATTCGTTTATAATTTTTTTATTATGGATAGTATCGGCTGTTGCATATCCTTTTTTTTATCCAAGGGATAACGAATTCGTCCGATTTCACCAATCTTTTTCGATGTCTATCATATGCATTTTCGCACCGTTATTGGTGTTCTTAGTTTTATTATACCAATCTAAAGTGGTTTTAAAGGATAAGCCAGAGCTCAGAGACAACCGAACTATTGATAAATTCCTTGAAAAATACAATCTGTTAAATGTAAATCAAATAAATAACAAATCCTACTCGTTAAGGACTGATTTTCATAGGAAAATCTTTCATTTACTCCCAGGTTTAATTATAATTATATTGCGGATTTTCGCTATAGATATATGGGATGGATTGTGGAATGCTGACGAAGTGTATGGTATAACAGGATATGAATTTGGAATGTTCTTGATCTTAACGATTGGATATGCGGGAGTGATATTATTTGCAGGTTTAGATTTTGTGCGTTTATCCTATGTTTTTGAAAATTCTAATCTATACGGTCTATTACCAGATTGTCTTTCGAACTTATTAGTAAAAACTCTAAAAAGAAACGAGAACTACGAATTTACAAAAAATGTAGTCTTAGTTCTATCTTTAGTTCCTTTACTCTTTCTCCCATTCGGAATATTTACTGCAGCTGCCTTAATAACCAGTATTGGTGATGGAGTTGCATCTATCATGGGAATAAGTTTTGGAAAACGCCATTTTCCAAAAACAAGCAGCAAAACCATAGTTGGATATATATCAGGATTTTTAGCTTCATTTGGAGCAAGTCTATTTGCATTATGGCTCTTTGAATCACAATTAAATCCCCTTAAAATTGTTATATTATCACTAAGTGGTGCTCTAGTTTTTTTAATAATCGATTTGTTAAGTTTAAAGATTGATGACAATATTTTGAATCCTATTTTTTGTGGTTTAATTATGACCGTATTTTACATTATTTTGTAAGGGCTCGAATTTATTTATTTAAAAAAATGCATCCATTTTCTTAATACCTTTAATTTCTTCGAATGATATATCAAGAGCGTCTAAAACTTGCTCTAATGCTGATTTTAAAAGCTCACGATACTTTTGGGAATCTATATCTTGAAGTTTTGCCATCTCAATAACTTTTGCTCCAACGGGTCCTTTGCTTTTTATGAATTTTATTGTATCTCCTTTTTGATACTTGT
>JAGXNZ010000392.1 GCA_019894655.1 Promethearchaeota archaeon
CTGGGATAATTTCAACTAACTCTATTACAGACTTTTTATACTTTTTGAGGACATTATCCTTTGCTCAAAAATATAACATATTTATGAAAGGAAATAGAGTAGGGATTATTACTGATTCTGGTGGAAGCGGCTCAATGATGGCAAAATCATTAGAATTATATGGATTGGAGGTTCCTGAGTTTTCTAAACAACTAAAGGATGATCTTTCGGAGTTAATACCATTTACTGCCAGCGCTAAGAATCCTATCGATGTTACTTTCGATGTTAATTTCCAAAATATTTTTTACAAATTTCCAAAAATACTTATGAAATCAGGAGAAGTTGATAGTATTATTGTATGGGGTCTTTTTGATTTTGATGATGTGATAGAAACAATTGAAAAATCAGGTATGGTGATTGATGATAATTTAAAAAAAATGGTTCTCATGTTAGATCGATCCATCATAAGACCTATAAAGAAACTAATGGAAAAATTTTCTATTCCCGTTTATTTTTCTGGACCCTTTCCATACAGATTTCCATGGTTTCAAAAATTCATGTCACATGATCTACCTATTTTTGACTTTTGGGATGCTCCGCCTAAATGTTTGAAGATTTTATATGAATATTCCCAGTATCGCAGAGATCATTCCTAAGAGTAAGTTCGAAATCTAACTTCGTTATCAAATAAACTGTATCGCTTTTATTTTATAAAAAACAATGGATTACTATCTCTCAGTCTAAAATTCGATCTAAGATAACCGAACGCAAATCGAGAATAAAGAGAATATTAAAAGTATATACTTTATTATTTTAGTAATTTAAAAAATGGATTTTATGTTAAATTAGGAACAAAATAGTTAAGTAATTTGACACACCCCAATAATAGAATAACGGAGACTTTATCTCTTCAAGACAATTACAAATTGCTCTTTGATAATACTCCAATTTCAATTGTTTTAATTGATTCAAATGGTCAAATTGTTGATATTAACTCTGCTACGGAAAATATTTTTGGATTCGAAAGAGGAGATTTAATCGGTTTAAAGTTAGCAGAATTGTATATGCTTCCAGCAGCAAACAAAATACCAATGAATAAAGTGTTTGATCAATTACTAAAGGGTGGTATATTTGGTCCAGAAGATATTCAAATATATGACAAACATAAAAATCTCACCTGGGTTAATGTTATTGCATCGAAAATAGAGCTTGATAAAAGAGTATATATTCAAGTTTTAACTCAGGATATAAGTCAGCGTAAAATTTTAGAGCAAGAAGTTCGTGAATCAGAGAAAAAATATCGTGTTTTGTATGAGGCGTCTCCAAACTCACTCACAGTAACCAATAGTAAGGGAGTTATTCTTAATGTTAATTCTGCTACGGAAAGGATCTTTGGATACACAAAACGAGAGGTGATAGGTAAAAGTTATACCGATTTGGGAATTTATACTCCAGAGCAAATTGAGATTTTTAAAAATAATTTTAAAGAAGCTTTAACCGGAAAAAAGATAGAACCACAAGATATTAAGATTAAGAGAAAAGATGGAACTTTCGCTTGGATTAACCTTCAAAATTCACTTAAAAAAATTAACGATGAGATTTTAATAGAAGGTATAGCCCAGGATATAACCTATAGGAAAAGCGCTGAAAAAAAGGTAAGAGAATCAGAAGAGAAATACAGAAATCTAGCAGATTCTTTACCAGAAGTAATTTTTGAGATCGATTTAAGTTTTATTATAACATATACCAATTCGATTGCATCCAAAAAATTTGGATATACAAGCGAAGAATTTAAGAAAGGTGTGAATATATTTGATTTCGTACCACCTAAAGATAAAGAATTAATTCTGAAGCAAACAAAACAAATATTTCGAGGGGAATATGTAAAACCTTTGCAAATATGGTTAAAGAGAAAAGATGGAACATTGTTTTTCGCATATATTCATGCAAGTCGTATCTTCATGGAGAATTCAGTCTCTGGAATAAGATGTATTATAAATGATATTACAGAATTGAAAAATTCACAAAAAAAGATTAAGGAATCGGAAGAAAAGTACAGACTATTATCAGAAAATGCACAAGATTTAATATCAGTGGTTGACAATCACTTAAAAATCAATTATATCAACGAAAAAGCTCATAAAAAGTTGATGGGATACTCTCCTGAGGATATTATAGGTAAAAGTGCTTTAGATCTTATCCATCCAGAAGATCGAGAATTAGCCATTAAAGCATTAAATGAAAGATACAGTTCAGTTGAAATAAGAATTAGAAGTAAAAGTGGTCAATATATCTGGATGGACTCATCTGCTGAGTTCTATAAAAATCGAGATGGTAAAAACTATGTTCTCACAATTTCAAGAGATATAAGTGAAAGAAAGGAAGCCGCTCAAAAATTAATTGAATCTGAAAAGAAGTATAAAGAATTAGCAAATTCATTGCCAGAAGTTATCTTTGAAATTGATTTAAATTTTAAATTAGTCTATACCAACGCAATTGCTTCAGAAATTTTCGGATATTCTCATGAAGACTTCAAAAAAGGATTAAATGCGTTTGATTTCATTCGCGAAGAAGATAGAGATGAAGTTATAAGAAATCTTAGCCTAATTTTTAGGGGTAAAACTAGCGATCCTTTAATTATACAATTAAGAAAAAAAGAGGGAACATTTTTTTATGGAAGCATAAATGCTACGCCTATTTATAAAGGTACTAAGATAATTGGTATGAGGAGTATTATTCACGATGTTACTAAAATGGTAAAAGCTGAGGAAAGAATAAAAGAATCTGAACAACAGTTCCGTATTATTTCAGAGCAATCTTTAATGGGAATATCTATTATCCAAGAAGAAAGAGTTAAATATGTGAACAGAACGCTCGCTCATATACTTGGATATTCAATCAATGAAATGTTGAATTGGGGTCAAGGAGAGTTTTTTAAAACGATTCATCCCGATGATAAGAGAAAAGTTATTGAATTCGCTGCAGAAATTGATAATCAGGATGATATTGAGGTTCAATATTATGAAGCTCGTGGAATTCATAGAGACGGGAGCATAAAATGGTTAGAAATTTACCAAAAATTTATAATGTTCCAGAATAAACCCGCATTCTTAGTATCGTACATAGATATAACAGAAAAAAAGAACGCTAAGGAGGAATTACGACAGTCAGAAGAGAAATATAGATTCCTTTTTGAGAAATCACCAGTTTCGATCCTACTCATCAATACAAAAGGTAAAATAGAAGATTGCAATCCTGCTTTAGAAAAATTAATTAAATACGAGAGGAGTGAACTCATTGGTAAGAACTACAGTAAACTCCCTATTGTACTTCCTGAATATGTGCCTATTCTTCTTGAGAGATTAAAAAAGATTACTAATGGTGAAGTCGTTCCTTCTATTGAGGTTCAATTAAAGAAGAAGGATGGAGATATCGTTTGGGTAAATATTGGTTCAACTTTAGTGAAATTGGGCGAAAAATCTTACATTATGGTAATGGTTCATAACATAACAGACACAAAAGAATTAGAGATAAAATTGAAGGATTTAAATGAAATGAGAAAGGAATTTATTGACAGAGCTTCACACGAGCTGAAGACTCCAATTACAACGGTTTATGGGGCGTA
>JAGXNZ010000393.1 GCA_019894655.1 Promethearchaeota archaeon
GAACAAAGAAGCGATGACAATGAAGAAACTTTAAAAAATCGGTTAGACGCTTACGAGAAGAACGCAAAACCAATAATAAAATACTACAAAAAGAAAAAATTACTAAGGAAAGTGAACGCTGAAAATACTTTAGAATTAACCGAAAATGATATTAAAAAGATATTAGAAGTGTAAATTTATTTTTACTTTAACTTTTTTATAGGTTTATAATGAAATATAAAATATGTGTGGCAATTCCAATCAAATCTGATAATCTAAATAAAAACAAACAAATTATAGAAAATGCGCTAGATAATAACCCTGATCTAATTGAATTTAGATTTGATTATATAAACGAAGCTGAACTTATCACACATTCATTATTAAAAGATTTAATGAATATTATCCCTCCTAAAATTCCAAAAATTTTTACATTTAGGAGAAAACAGGAGGGAGGACAATATAATTTAACCATACATGAAAGATTAGAAGTTTTAAGGCATTTAATTGAAGTAAAACCGGACTATTTAGATATTGAAATTACCTCAGAATCCGAAGTTTTAAAAAATCTTATTGATTTGGCTTACGATAACAAAGTAAAATTAATCTTCTCTTATCACGATTTTGAAAAATCTGTTACATACGAAGAAACAGCTGAAATACTAAATAGATTTGATGAAAAGTTAACCCATGAATTATTTATTGATTTATATAAAATAAATGGAAGTATTTTCAAAATTATATTAACAGCTCAAGTAATTGATGACAACGTTCAAGTTTTAAATACATGCATAAAACTCTCTCAGCAAAATAGGAAGTTTGTATGTTTTGCTATGGGGGAGGTGGGGATATTGTCTCGAATTTTATGCGTTAAATTTGGATCATTATGGACATATGGCTCTCTGGAAGAAAAAACTGCTCCTGGCCAAATTAAAATTGAAAAAATTAGAGAAATACATCAATTATTATTTGAAAAATGATGAAATCTATGAATTATTCAGCTTTGTCAAAAACTAGTCCGCAATTGCCGCATTTAATTCTCTTTTTATAAACCGGAGATCCCTGCATTGAGTAATAGAGCACCTGTGTTTTATCCGGTTCCTCATGTAACTTTCTTGGGTTTTCTTCCCCACAGTTTGAACATTTAAATCGTTTAGTTTCTGTCATCTTTAAATATTTCTCGGTTCTATTTTGAACAAATAATAGTTTCTATAAATATAAATTTAGGGTTTAAAATAATTTTAACTTATGTCGTCTTTACAATTAGAAGTGAAAATGTAAATAGACGCATTGTTAAAAAAATATTAAATTAATTCTCTGTTTTAGCTAGAATTTGTGTCATTTTCTTCCGATACACCTCAAAAGCTTCTCTACCACCTTTACTAAGCTTAAGTTGGGTGTTTGTTTTCTTATTTTTAATACTCTTTTCAACAGTGACATAACCTGCGCTTTCAAGTTTACTAAGATGAGATGATAAATTTCCATCAGATAATTTAGTTTGTCTTTGAATCCCGAGGAAATTGGCGCTCTCAATAACATATAAAAAAGAAATGATCAACAAACGAGCTGGTTCGTGGATTAACTTATCGATTTCGATGACAGGAATTACTTCATCATCAGTGTCGTCTGATGCCACCTTCTTATTTATTATAATTTTCACCTACTTTTGTGATGTGGAGTAATTGCTAAGGAATTTAATAAAAATAGCAAGACCAGTGGTAGTAATTATCAAACCAACTCCTCCAAATATTATAAAATCGTTAATAGGTGATCCAGTTATCGGGTATAATAGCTCACTAAAAAAAAGGCCAAATCCGCCTAATAACGCATACAAATACAATCGGTTTAATTGTAAAAAATATGCTATAGTGCTAAAAGGCAATGTAATAAAAATTAAACCAATTGCTAGCATTAAGACGAATCCTGGTATAAATAATTGTTGCAAAAATCCTAACATCGTTATGATAAGGGCTATGATTGTAAGGGATACATTTAATCCTAGAAATATCGCTAACTGCTTTTTCTTTTTTTTCCGTCCTGGTCCGAATTTAACAAAGCCCATCCGAGGTTGAGTAATGTATTTCTTTCCAAGAATAAGTAGCACCATAGCTCCTATATCCCAACTAAAAAGTGTTACCAAAACATCTACAGTCTCTGGAAGACCGAAAAAGCTTCCTAGCCAAGAAAATCCTAAACTTAAGAGAATCAACCCAAAATAGATATCCCATAATCCATCTTGGAAAGTTGATTTCCATGCTTTCTTTTCCAATTCTTTTATATCAATTTGTTCAGTCACTTCCATTTCATCTCCTCTTTTGGTAATGATAATGCATTACTTCAATTGATTATTTATTATTTCCTCTTTCATCTTTGCTTCCTGTCTTTGACGGGTTATGATCGGAACAAAAATTGCCACTAAGATTGGGAAAAAGATATAAAAAGGAAAACCAATCCCATCAGAACCAATAAAAGCAACGAAAGCAGTTAGTAACACTAAATAAATGGTCATAATTACTGCGATTATTATAGTTTGTTTGGTTTTTTTCATATTTTTCTTCTCATATTTTTTTTTAACCTAAATTGAACTAATTAATTTTTTAATTTATGAAATAAAACTTTCTTCTCATGCTCTGCTTTGCTTTATCTCACAGAGTATACAATTAAAGATAAACAACATTAATATTTAAACTTTATGCAACAAAGTTTTTTAAAAATCCCTCTTCAAATTAATAATGACACTTTATTATACAAAGCTCAATTTTTTCAGCCAAAAATAGATATAAGCTTAAAATTTAATCACATTCGAAATTTTGGTAAATTTCATGATATATGATCTGATAAAAATAATAGTAATCTTGGATAAAGTAAAAATAATATATATGATGGTTGATTTTAAGATTAAGGTTTAAGAATTGGTATTTTTTCTTATTAATTAAAGCAGTTTAGTTTGCGTAAGAATTTCCGCAACGATTCTCTCGATCGATTTTTCAGTAGTATCGATAATGATCTCTGCTGCTGATTTATAATAGGGTTCCCTATAAAGCAATATTCTTTCTATTTCTTTATAGGGGTCTTCTTTGTCTATAATGGGTCTATTTTCTTCCCCGTCCTTCATAGCTCTATTATAAATTTCTTCGGGCGAGGCAGTTAATAAAACTATTTGGCATGTTTGCTTTAAAATTTCAATGTTTTCTTTATTTAAAACAACTCCCCCACCACAAGATATAATGGATTTTTTTTGTTGAGCAACTTCTTTACACGCCTTAAGCTCGTATTCTCTGAACAAAGCTTCGCCATCTTCAGAAAGAATATTTGGGATAGATTTTCCTGCCATCCTTTCGATTAAGAGATCAGTTTCTATAAAATTATATTTCTTTCCTAAATGGTCTTTCAATGCTTTTCCTACAACAGATTTACCTGTGGCCATAAACCCGATTAAAGCAATAGAATCTTTAGGCATCTATCCAAACAC
>JAGXNZ010000394.1 GCA_019894655.1 Promethearchaeota archaeon
CGGTTAATATTAGCTAAAGGACCAATGAAAGAACCAGATTTGGTAAAAAATTTTTACATAATTTCGATAATATGTGGTTTTTTTGCTATATTAACAACACTATTGATGAATTCAACGATAGATATTATTGCAGTAACAATATTTTCGGGTTTTTTTGGGTTAATTACCGTATTTTTATTGTATAGATATCCTAGAATAAGGGGGATCGTAGTTCTTATGGTAATATTGATCGTAATAGGGTACTTATATCTTGTCGCTATTGATTTATTTATTATCCCCATAAATTTAATAGATATTAATATTTTTGGTTTAATAATACCTACTAACATTTTAATATCCTTAATTATCGTAATACCTGGACTTTTGCTTTGGTATTATATCACAATTAAATACTTTTGGTCTCAAATAAATAAAATGAAGAAATAACTTTAACTAAAATAAAGAGACTTAACTTAGATTTAGTGCCTATAATGATATTTGGAGCTTTAAAAATAGCTAAATTGATTGTTTTTAGAAAAACATTAAAAAAAAGGATTGAAGGATGAAAAAAATCGCTCGTTTTGGTTTATTTGTTTTCTTTCTATTAATTACCATTTCTTCCTCGCTAATTTCAATTTCTCTTCTAGACGATTGGACTGCGTTATTAATTGATTGGAGTTTTTATGCCCTTTTCATTTTTTACTTGTTGTCAATTGAAGAATTATATAGATGGGTTATAAGTAGCAAAAGAAGTGAATTGAGCGATTTTGTTGCTCTTCTCTTCTTTTTTTTTCTTATTTATTTTCTTTCAAAAGATGTTTTCACTTCAATTATTGGAGCATTTTCAGTATACCTCTGGTTTGGCATATTCGAATTGAAGGATTATCCGGTTTTGAATAAGATTTTAATAATTTCTTTGGTAACTTATAACGTAATTTTTATCTCGGGTATTATATCGAGTATTATCGGTAACCCAATTGTAATAAACACAGCTTTTTCCTTTTCATTTTGGATAATTTTGGGGTTAGGTTTTATTTTATTCGGTAGAAAATATATTGTTATTTGGAGATTTATGTCCCCTGAATATTTGACATTATTTTTGTATATCATTGCTTGGTTAGCTATTGTTTTTATCAACCAATATACGCCTCTTAATTTTATCTCACAGAAAGCTTTGCTTTTTAACGCTTTCACAGTCTCAGAACTTTTTATAAATGTGTATACCATATTAATAGCGATAAATTGGATTATTTATTTCATTTCTGGGCCGATTTTAGATTTTATGCTTGGAATTAAACCACTTAAGGATAAAAGACTATTAGGTTTAATTGAGGAAGTAAAATTAGACCTTGGAATAAAAGGAAAAGTAAAAGTTGGGATAGGTAATTATCCAATAATAAATGCTATGGCATATGGTTCGTTCTTTGATAAAAGAATTGCAATTATCGCAGAAAATTATAAATCAGTACCCGAAGATGAAATAAAAGGTATTGCTGCTCATGAATTAGCACACACGAAGGGAAAACACACTTTAATCTTGACTTTTTTAACCACTGGTGATCTAATCTTTAGAATGCTATTTGGTATTCCTGCTACATATTACGATTACACATTTGGTAATCCTGTGCTTCCCTTTATATTTTTTATTCTGTTAAACTTACTAATATATATAATCTTGTTTATGTTTGTTAGAATTTTAGAAGGGAAAGCCGACCAAAAAACAAAGAAAATTGGATACGCTAAAGAACTCGTAAAAGCACTTTATAATTTAGAAAGCTTCTATGCTACTGGACGCGAATTTGGATTGAACACGATGCTATTAAGCGAGGAAAAAATTACAGAAAATAATGAAATATTAAATTACTTAGATACAGCAGATTACATTAACAAATCAATAATTAAACCAAAAAGAAGCTCTCTTATTAGTAATATCATAAACTCTCATCCACTCACATATCATAGAATTGCTGCTATCCTAGATGATACATTAAAACCAACAAAAGAAATGCTTCTGCCCTTTTTGTGCTTAAAAAAATCAAATCAAAAACATTATGCTAAACTATTTGAAAACGCACGCGTTAAATTTAAAGATATCGCAAGCGAAAAGTTTAAAGAATATTTCAATATCAGAGATATTTCTGCTTATATGCAAAATATAAACAGAATCGAACTCTATAAACAGGAACTCGAAAAGGATTTTATATTTAAGCATAAGATTACAAACGAACTAATTGTAGGTAAATTAGAAAATGTAAGATTTAATGATGATGTATGTGAAATCGACGAATACATCGTGAAAGAATTCAAAAACTATAATACAATCCACCTAAATTCTTCAGAATATACAAAATCACGAATTTCACTAAAGGATGATTATTTTTTGGAAAAAGAAGGCATCTTAAATCTTATAGATATAGATATAAGTTCGGATCAGAAGAAAGCTGAATATATTTTTTTAGATAAAGATAATCTTGAAATATTTAAAAGCTTGAAGAAAACGAAATTACCTAATTCTATATCGACAATTAAAATGTTTGCTGATAAAGATATTTTTTTCAATACAAAAGGAGAAACAATAATACTTAGATGTATTAAAGTAGAAATTTCACAGAATTTTAAAAATTCTGAATTATATTTTAAAATGCTCTCCGAAAGTGATGGAGATGAAACATTTCATTATAAACTTAAGGATTTGATAATTAAGCCAAAAAATACCTATGTTACGATAGGCAGAAATGAAACAGGGCGAGAATCAGAATTAAAAGTTTTTGATTGGTTGATAGAAAAACAGCTTAGAACTTATATTTATTTGAAAAAACCTGTTAATAACTTAGAAATTGGCTATATTCAAGATATAAAATTAGATGTTGAAAATTTAAAAAAGAAACCGGATCAGGGAACAAGTGAGGTATCTAATTATATATCCGTCAAAAACATATTTGGTAAAGACATTAAGATACCTTATAAATCGTTAGAAGCCTTATCCTTCGAAAACCTTACAGGTAACGTTCAAAAGAAGTCAGAGACGAGCATCTTTAGTAAATTAGGTTATGTCATATTAAAAAAATTCAAACCCGAAAAGATTTTTTATCTCAACAAAGTTTAATTGACATGCTTCTGTTTAAAATCTTATAATGACCAGTAAAATTAGAAGCATTTCCCACCTTCTACGAGTAAGACAATATTATAAAAATGTTTTAATCTTCGTTGGTGTGTTTTTTAGTAGGAGAATTTTTGATTCTACGCTCTATTTTCCGCTAATTTTAGGATTTATTTTGCTATGCTGCGCTTCTTCTTTCAACTATATTATTAACGACATCAGAGATGTAGAACAGGATAAAAAGCATCAAGAAAAATTAAAAAAAAAACCCTTAGCGTCTGGAGAACTACCAATGTATTTCGCAGCGTTACTTTTAATAGCGATTGTAGGTATTATGGTTATCTCTGTGATATTTTTAATTCCAAATCTTAGTTTTGTAATTATGTTAACTCTTGTCATCTTGACGGGGCAATTTTATAACCATTTCTTTAAAAATTATGCCTTTATAGATATATTAGTCTTATCAACGGGTTACCTATGGAGAGCATTATCCGGAGTTGTTATAATCGAATTAGATATCTCTGCTTGGCTATTTTTAGCAATTTTCGAAATCGCAATGTTTTTAAGCATAGCTAAAAGGAAGGGTGATTTAATGTATCTTGGAAAAGATAAAGCAGTTGAACATAAAAAGGTTTATGACCAATACTCTCTAAAATTACTAGATCAATTTCATGTTCTAATTGCGGGCTCCCTGTTTATGACTTACTCTCTTTATTTAATATTTATAGTCAACCTCTTCGGATCTACAATAAAACTACAAGAATATATATTGATTTTTACGATTCCTATTTCTCTCTATATTATTATGCGGTTTATGTATTTAACTTCATCAAAACCCGAAATAGCAAGGAGAACCGA
>JAGXNZ010000005.1 GCA_019894655.1 Promethearchaeota archaeon
GCTATAGCCATATTTAAAGCAGCAATGGCCAGCTTTGGAGATAAGGTTTAACCTATAGCATAACCTACTATCTTTCGGGAATAGATATCTATAATGGCGGCGAGATAGACAAAACCGTTAAGTATCCTGATATAGGTGATATCAGCACACCAGACTTGATTAATACCGGTAATCTCTTTATCTTTGATCAAATTAGAGTATATTTTATTATTGTGTTTGCTATTGGTAGTAGTAATATATTTGCGTTTTATTCTACTTTGTATACCTAATTCCTTCATTATCTTTAATACCTTCTTATGATTTACTATTAGCTTATCCCTTCTTAATTGAGCGGTTATTCTTCTATAACCATAATAGGGATGTTCCCGGGAGATATCCTCTATCTTCTTTCTAATCCTTAATTCTTTTTTCTTTTTATTTATATTTATTTTTGGCTGGTAATAAAGGGTAGCTCTTTTTATACCCATTAGTCTGCAGCCTTCTTTGATGGATTTAAATAGGAACCGGTACAAGCACAAAGAGACATCTTTGAATACATTAAAATATTTTACTAACAGAGAAAGATTACATTCTTCTCTCGGCTATTACAGTCCAGAGGAATATGAGAAAATGATCAGGGTATCTTAACTAAGTGCCCGTTTTATCGGGGGAAGACCAGACCAAACCTTATCCAAAAAGTAAACAAGGAAGAAAGAGCACTATTGCAGGAAAATAAATTATTATTAACCAAGATATGACTAAAGGAATGTAATATGGCACGATTGCTTTAGAAATTTCCATTACGCTAATATGTGTAAAATCACTTAATACAAATAAAACAGCTCCGATAGGTGGAGTAACAACACCAATCATTACTCCGGTAACTAAGAAAACTCCAAGATGAACTAAATCAATATTTAACACGCTAGCTAATCCGACTAATATTGGTGCTATTATAATTAAACTTGCAGTTGCTGTTAAGACTGTACCCATTGCTAAAATTAATAAAGCAAACAAAAAAAGAATCAATATTTTACTTGAAGTAAAAATCATTATAGCACTAATTGTTATTTGAGGTATTTGTGAAATAGTGACTATCCAAGAAAAAACTAAAGCTGCACCTAAAAGAAACATAATCATGGCTGTGGAATACATAGCGTCCTTAAAAGCTATAATAACTTTTTTTATTGAAAATTTTCTATTAATTAACGAAAGTACTATTGCATATAAAACAGCTATTGCCCCAGCTTCTGTTGGGGTAAATCTCCCAGTTAGTATTCCTCCAATTATTATGACTGGTAAAAGTAATGCAAAAAAAGCCGATTTTAGTTCACTTAATAACTCCTTTAATGAAGGTTTTGGATCTCTGGGAAACTTTGAAGGGGTTTTTATTGCCAGATAGAAACTCATTATCATTAGTAATATACCAATTAAAATTCCGGGCAATAATCCACCTATAAACAATCTTAAAATTGATTCTTCTGCGATAATTCCATATATTACTAATGGAATACTCGGTGGGATAATTGGCCCTATAACAGCCGAGGCAGCAGTAATACCACAACTAGCCCCCATGTCATAATTAGCTTCACTCATTGCTTGTATCTCAATTCTCCCTAATCCCCCTGCATCTGCAACTGCCGAACCTGACATTCCAGCAAATATCATACTTGATAAAATATTTACCTGCGCTAGACCTCCTGGAATAAATCCAATGAGTTTTCTAGCAAAGTTAAAAATTAGAGATGTAGCCCCAGTGTTGTTTAGAATTTCGGCCGTTAATATATAAAAAGGGATTGCTAAAAAAGTTGGAGATGTTAGGGGGTCAAAAAGTCGCATAGCAACCACACTTAATGGTATTCCTGCCATAAATAGATAAATAAAACTAGGTAGTATCATTGAAAAAGCAATTGGAACTCCTATTATCAGTAAGACAACGAAGGTACTAAAAAAACTAATTATTGGAATCATTTTTTACTACATCCTCAAAAATTAGACTAAAAAACGCATAAATGATTATTAAAAAAAAACCTACACCGATAATAATAGTTGCATGACCTCTTGTAATAAATGGTATGGTTATAAAACTTGTTCCTATTAGCCTTTTCGACAAAGTAATTACTTGAGCTATCACTAACAAAGAAGTGAAAATTATAATTAATTTAATAATAATTTGTATGATTTTCTTTTTTGATTTTGAAAACTTTTTGTAGAAATCCAAAGCTACATGTCTATTTTGTTTGAAAACAGCAGATGCCCCCATATATGTTAAACATAAACTGCATAATGTAACACTTTCCCAAATCCAGGGGAATAGCCCTCCCCTGCCTAGAATATCTCGAGAAAAAATCTGTAAAATCATAAGTAATACCGCGATAAATAATAATGAAGTAGCTACAAATTCAGTAATTAGATTAATTTTATTTAAACTATGAATAATAAAACCTTTAATTTTAAAAAAATTGATAAAACAAATTTTCTCCATAGATCTCCCTAACCCTAAGGTTTGATATTATTTTAATATAAAGAATATTATATGTTATGCGACAGTATCATTACTGTCGCATAACATATTATTTCCAGGGTTACATATTTTGAATTTTTTCAAATAAACCTTCAGGCAATTGACCTTTCTCTTCCGATTTTTTTGCGATCTCTAAAATTTTCTTCATCCAAACCTCTTTATCTATTTCATAAAATTTTGCACCCTCCTGAGTCATTTTTGCTTTATCTGCTTCCCACACTTTACCTACTTCATCAGTAAACCAAACAAGAGCTTCTGTGGCACATGAAGCCATAATTTGTTGAAGCTCTGGTGGAAGCTTTTCCCAATGTATCCTGCTAACTAAAATACTAACAAAATCAAAAGTGTGGCCAGTTAAGGTAATATGAGGTGCTACCTCATAAAATTTCATCGAATATAGCGATGTAGCAGGTCCATCGGCTCCATCAAGCAGCCCCGTTGCAATTGATGTTGCAACCTCCTGCCATGGAACTATTGATATATCTGCCCCCAAATCTCCCCATGTTTCAACTTGAACCTTAACATCAGGCATCCTTAATTTTACCCCTTTTAAATCTTCTGGAGTAATAATTCCCTTTGTTTTAGTATATAAATGTCTCGGCAATCTAAAACCATTATCTGCAAGAATATTTATTCCTTTCGTTTCATAAGTTTTTTTCTTGAGTTCAATATACCATTCAGATTTTTGTATCCTTGCCAAATGCTCATTATCTCTTATCGCATAAGGAAAAGAAAGCACATCCAACTCTGGTGTTAATCTTGTAAGCCAATTGGATGTATCAACAGCTACTTCAATTTCTCCTGCTTGAAGCATTTCTAACACAGCTAACGAATTACCTAATTGTCCGGACGGATAATAGGTTAATTTAATTTCTCCATTACTTTTTTCATTTACAAGATCTACAAAATGGTCTACAGTTCTACTTTCTAACTGATCAGGAGCCCAATTACTAGAAACTTTCCAATTAAATGTTGCTGAAAATGAAGAAGTTACACATAAAAGAAAAAACAAAGAAAATATTAAAGTAAATACAAATAATAATTTACACTTTTTCATTCTAATTTCTCCTTCTCTTTTTAAATTTTAAAAATCCTTAATTTTTAATTACAAAAATAGATGATCTCAAATACTTAATTTTGATCACACCACTTCATAATTTTAATTTCATTCTCCCAAATGAATCAAAAGTCAAATTTATTCATGTTCCCCACCCCCTTATATTTTTATTATTTTTAATGCTATTCCAAATTACTTTTAAAACGGTCAAATACTCCAAATCCTTTATGTTTTTTATAATCCTTAATTTTATATTACTGTGTTATACTTGCCAACATGTTTTCAAAGCTAATTCAATAGATTCTCCTTCAATATCTGTTAATATTGGTATCTTGCCACGATTTAAAAAAAGTACTTGTTTTTAGGTTGGCATTCATATTTTTAAAATTTATTTTACCAAAAAATTGTCCGGAAAGCAAAAGTTGTGAATATTATTATAATATTCTAAATACTTTACCAAAAAGCGCTATTGATTTATCAAAGATAGATCTATAGAGGTCGTGATGTCTGTTTATTTTATTAACATTAGGAGTTTACTATGCCTTGATATTTATTTTTTAGTTTTTATTTATGCAATTGTACGACCACATTTTTACAAGTGTAGCTTTTATGAGTAGTATTCTGCTAGGTTTATCTATATACCTTAAAGTATAGCCTTTATGCCCTTTTAGGCAGCCAATTACTTTTCCTACTTTCTCTATACAAGGTTTGTGGTTTATTGAAATCATTGCTGGAACGGTTTATCTTTTATAATGCCCGTATTTATTAAGTGCCGCTAACATGGCCACTATATTCTCTGGTGGTACATCTTCCTGAATGTTATGTACTGCAGCAAAAACAAAGCCACCCCCGGGGGCAAGGTCGTCGATACGTTTTTTAACCTCATCTTCAATTTCCTGTTTCGTCCCATGTGGTAACACCTTCTGAGTATCAATTCCACCACCCCAGAATACTAAATCCTTGCCAAACTCCTGTTTCAACCTGGCCGTATCCATCTTCGCTGCACTAAACTGTACTGGATTCAGAATATCAACTCCGGTTTCAATTAAATCCGGAATGAAGTCATATATAGAACCATCGGAATGAAATAATACCTTTACATCTGCCCTCTGTTTTATAAAACTAAATAGTTTTTTCTGTCTTGGTTTAATAAAACGACGGTACATATCCTTAGATATAAATGTCGCATCCTGGGTACCGAGATCATCCGGTTCACATACAACATCAACCATATCTCCAATCTGTTCAAGTAAGTGATCCCAGAATTCAATCTTAAGCTCTAAATAACGCTCGAGATATTCCTCAACCTTTTTCTGTTCTAAAGCAAGCATACTAAACCACCGTTCATATCCAAAAAGTTGCGCTCCCATCTGCAAAAAACCATTACCCATAGTATGGGAGAATACCAGTGCGGCATCATTTTTCTCTTTATAATGTTCGGCTTCTTTTTTTAATCCTAAGAACCGTTTCGGATCTGTTGGATCGGGCCATTTATAATCCTTGAGCTCTATATCAGCAAGTGGGAAACCAACTAAGTCATAATATAAACCTTTATCCTTGGGTTTTTTATATTTCTTCCCCCATTCATCAACAAACCAATAATGATCTGATTCTTCCTTAATGTTGTGAATTAGGTCCGTATCTTTTTCTCTTCCGATGAGCCTAACATCAATTCCTAGTTTTTTATAGACAAGCTCATCCACAAAAGCCAGCTGGGACGATAGTTTGGAGAGTTTAATATCCTTGCATTTAATCTCCAGATATTTAAGCAGATTTTGATATGCTATAACATTTATTCCACAGGCAGCGCATGCACCGATGTCAAGAGGAACCCGATCTGGTTCTTGATGTGCAAGGGCAATTAAAACACGCTCTCTACCAGTCATTTCTTTCTCCCCCAACTAAATGATCATACATTTTATTACCGGCTCCTTTGCTATCTTTGTTTTTAATAGCGTTAAAAATCCCATTATGCTCTTCAAAATACTTCTGTGGATGACCGGAAATGCTCCAACTTTTCTCCTTCAAATTTACCCAGAGCTTTTCCTTTAATAGGTCAGTCAGGTAGATCATCATGGGAAAAAGGGGGTTATTATGAGCTGCCCTAGCTATATTAATGTGAAATTCTCTATCAAATTCCATTATCTCAGGAATGTTCGTCGTAGCGTCCTTCATTTTATTCAAGGACCCCTGAATAGTAGCTACCTCTTCCTCGGTAGCCTTTTTGGCGGCAAGACCGACAATCTCGGTTTCCACTACCTTTCTTGTCTCCAATATATCAAAAGGGCTCTCCTCTTCCTCAAGCTCCCTAAATTTTTGCTCATACAAAGGAAAGTTAAAATTATCCTTGATGAAATTACCCTTACCTCCCCTACTCTCTGTTATTCCTAAAATTTCTAGAGCGCTCAACGCTTCCCTCACCGAAGGACGAGAAGTTCCAAACTCTTCTACTAGAACTTGTTCCGGAGGAAGTTATCCCCTGGTTTTAATCTACCCTCTTTTATTAAATCTCGAACTTGTTCAACTATTTTCATATAAACTTTTTTAGTTTGAACTTTGTTAAACACTGAGAAGTTCCTTTTTATAAATTATATGTTCTATTAGTAATATTGTTTGACAAGTTAAATGATATTATATATACAAAACAATATAATGTCAAATTATTTTATTTTCTGAGAGCTACTTTCAACTATCAAACACTTATATTCTTCCGTAATATAATAGCATAAACTGCCAAGTTTATAGTCCGAATATTTTTGTTAAACTTGGAATTATTGGCTAGTTTATTTATGGTTAGTCTTCAAACTTCTAGTTAGGACACAATAAGTAAATTGCAATTGTATCTGACTATTCCATTAGAAAGTTGCCAAAATTATTCACTTATACATCAAGAACATAATTTATTTTTTCAATTATATTTTAATATCATTTCTTTTTAATGTTCTAAGGGTATCAAAGCACACAAGGATTGATGCCAATATATTGCTAAAATATTATTTATCCACGAGCAAATCCGTGGTTTTCTGCCATACTGGTTAATAAAATTATTTTGTGGTAGTAATATTAAGGTCCTTCTTCATTAGGATAAGGTATCTTTCGTTTAGGTAATTCTGTATCATTGCAACATAAATGTGTTAAAGCTTCTTCATTTAATTCTAACCCTAGTCCTGGCTTGTTCGAAAGTTTGATATATCCATTTTTTACTTCAAGAGGTTCTTCATAACATATTTCCCTACCAAAATCCTCAAAATTAATAAAATACTCAGCAATAATAAAGTTAGGAATGACAGCACATAATTGAATTGTTGCTGCTGTTGCTATGGTCGTGCTGTTATAATTATGTGGAGAAACTCCTATATAATAAGCTTCAGCCATGGCTGCAATTTCTTTTAACTCTAAAATACCACCACAACAACCTATATCTGGGTTTATTATATCAACAGCTCTTTTCTCAAAAAGTTCGCGAAAATCTTCTTTTGTATACAACTGCTCACCAGCAACAACTGCGTGTTTGATTTTATTCTTTACCTCCGCTAAGGCATCCAAATTGCGAGACGAGACGGGCTCTTCATACCAAAATGGATTATATTCTTCTATTTCTCTCGCCACCCGAATTGCATTAATGGGTGCAAGTCGACGATGAACTTCGATAAGCAAATCAACTTCTTTCCCAACGGCTTCCCGTATCGTTTTCACACATTTGATTGCATTACTTTCCTCCTCTTTAGAAACATGCATACGAAAGGGACCACGAAATGGATCAAATTTTAACGCAGTGAATCCTTTATCAACAATCTGTTTGGCTCGCTCGGGTAACTCATCATCGGAAAACCAGGCGTCCCAACCATTGGCATAGACGCGAATTTTTTCTCTGCAAAGTCCACCTAATAGATTATAAACAGGGGTATTTAACGCTTTACCAACAATATCCCATAATGCTTGCTCAATGCCACTTATTGCACAATAATACTCCATGCTGCCTCTTTTAGTTACAAAGTCATTGTATGCAAAATAAGTAAAATGTTTTATATTAAAAGGATCTCTCCCTATTAAATAACGGCTTATGCCTTCAACCATCATCTTAATTGAGGAATCACGGTCTGGTTGTGTATAGCATTCCCCCCACCCAGAAATACCTTCACTAGTTTCAACTTTTACAAATAACAATTTTTTAGTTTTCTTAACATTGGGGTTAACTAGAAATGTTTTTATTCTTTCTATTTTCATTACAACATCAATCTCCTTATTTAAGTAATTATACTTTCATAGAATATATTCAACACTATATTTATACTTATATTAATATATCAACTCATGCTATACCACTTGTTTTTATAATTATTAACTTTAGAAACCTTCACTTCTTTACCAAAGTACGACTAATCACCACATACATTCCGTAAAACTCTATTTAATCTCACACTCTCTTTTAATGTAAATGTAGCTCTAAAAACTCAATAATCTTCATGTAATCATCAGGGGTTTTCCCTGAAAAATACTCTCTGATACCAGTAGCAGCCGTCTTTTTTAATCGTTCCATCGTAGCTTCAGACATGATCGGCTCAATATCAACTTGGCGGACTGTCTGGCAAACATTATCCATTTCAATAGCCTGACGTCCGGCATGAATAGCATGGTTTTTTACTATTTCTTTAGCTAAAGTGGCAAATTCCTGGTAATTATCCATCCAACTGCAGATCAAATCAAACACTTTATCCCCTACCTCATACTTATAAGCTGCAACCAGCGTCTCTATCAGCAGAGTTCCAATCCCTTTTGCAAAGATACTTCTATACATTTTTAGAGCAGAAGCTTGACCAAACTTTTGAACTAGATCCGGGTTGATATGCATTCCATATGGCTTAAATAGATCTCTAAATAGGACACGCCCATTACCAGAGGCAATAATCGGTGTTTGATAACCATGCGCAGCAATAGATCCCATAATAGCCGCATCTACTAATTTACAACCACTGTCTTCTAATATCTCCTGAATTCTTTCCTGTACATCTGGGGAAGTTGAATTTAAATCAACAAATAAATGACGTTTTTCTATAAAATCTGCAATATCTTCTGCCACCGAAATCGCTACACCAGCAGAATTAACAGAAAAAATTACATCTATATCTTTAATAAATAATTCCAGCTTGATATATGGGTTAACCTGTGCCTTTTTAATACGCTCCTTTAAAAGCTTGTTTTCCGGGTCTTTGTTTAACAAAACATCATAAATAGCTATCTGACCTATTCTTTCTTTTAATCCTACAGCCATAGCAAAACCAACTTCTCCAAATCCAATAATACCTAATCTAAATTTCTCTTCCACTTGATCACTCCTTTTAAAAGTTAAGTTAATATTTATTAGCCTTTAATCTCCTTGAGAGCTTCTCTCTAGGCCCTTCCCAGTATAGAATAATCTTGTCTCCTCCTACCTCTATCATATCAATACCCATTTTCACGTATTTATCTACTTCATCATGCCAGGGTGTGCCAATACCTAACATTACATATTTCCCGTTTTTGTGAGTTACTTCAATAGTACGCTTTATTCCATCCTGTCCTCTGGGGTTATTTTTGTCAGGTTTACCCAATCCAATTGACATATTCTAAGATGTTCTTTTCATCCAGGCCTATGGTAGAGACAAAGTATCCTGGTGACCAGACGATATTCTCTTTCCAGTATACCTTGGATAGCCAGGGAAAATTTTTCCTTAATCTACTTGCTGTTTGACATTTTATTCTGCCTACTACCTCTGCTACTTTGTAGCTTGGTGGTATTATTATCACCAAATGTACATGATCTATCTGTATATTGTATTTGATGATTTCGCAGTCAGGTAGACTTCTTAGACCTTTAGGAAAAAAGTTTTCTTAAATACCCCCACAGGCCAGGATGAGAATACGGCGACGATATTTAGATATCAATGCTATGTGGTATTCGTTGCGATAGGCACTATGTCCTTTTAGTCTTATTTCCATAAGTACATTGTAACATATCGCCGCCTACTCATTCACCTACGGTCATGCCCGTGGTATTCTGCAATTCGGGTTAATAAA
The DNA here is from genome assembly GCA_019894655.1 of Promethearchaeota archaeon. The sequence goes on from JAGXNZ010000005.1 coordinate 9,618, forward strand.
ACTATTCCCCAAGCGGTAGGAACTTAAGAGAACCACTAGAAACACCTTTCGAAAAGCGAAAAAACGCTTCAGCGTATTTAACTCCTGCTTGTTTTCCCCGATATTCCTGTGTCTGCTCGAGAAAATATGAATGGCTCTCCGCTTGTGTAGCGAATACTCCTATAAATTTCTTTTTTAGCTCGTTCATATCGCTAACGTCAATAAGTATATCCGGCCTAAATCCAACCACCTCTTCCGAGAGACCGGATGGCATAAACATATATATTTCTTTAACCTTATGTACAGGGGTTTTAGTTATAATTCCTTTTCGAGCTGCTGACCATACTGCCCGAATAGTCCACTCCGCAGTTGTTGCGTGATCCCAATTTAGCCAATCGTTTATCCAATGAGTGAGTACAATATCCGGTTTTTCCTCTCGAACGATGTCTACGAGTTCTAAAAAACGCTCACGATTGAACTCTAGCGGGTTATCATCATAATCCATCATCCGAATGTCTACGCCGAGTATCTTAGCTGCTTCTGTAATCTCTTTTTTCTTTAATTCCTTAACCTTTTCAACTGTCATATTTTCCTGTCCCCACACTGCCTCTGCCTCTCCCCGCTCACCATAAGTAAGAGCCACAATGGTCGCTTTGTGGCCATTCTTTATATATCGAGCAATGGTACCTCCGGCTCGTCCGAACACATCGCAACCATGAGCACCTATGCCTAGAATTTTAATTTGATTATCCAACTTGTTTTTCCTCCTTTAATGATTTTGTTTACAATTATTTCCTTAATCACATCCACGTTTAAATTTTAAATATGATTTCGAACTTGAATTATTTATGATTTGAATTCTTTAAGCTTTCCAGCTTTAATCAAATTGTCATAAGCAGATTGGAAATTCTCCATAAAATCAGTAATTTCGCCATTCTTGATACGCTGAATCCCATCCTCTTCTTTCTTTTCCCTTGCTTCCGCCTTTTCTAAAACCTCCAAGGCTATCTCCTTTGGAACAACTACAACTCCGTCATCATCACCAAGCACTATATCTCCTGGTTTCACATAAGCATTAGCACATTGAATCGGCCTATTAACAAGCCCAGCAGCAGTCTTTGTAGTCCCGGCCATAGCTGTACCACGAGCAAAGATTACAAATCCAATCTCAGGGTGCAGAGGTGCGTCTCTGACAGCTCCATCAATTACAAGTCCTTCGACGCCCTTACTCTTTGCGCAAAGTGACATCATCTCTCCCCAAGGAGCAGCTTCCGTATAGCCACCAATAGTTACAACAATTACATCCCCAGCCTCGGCCAACTGTAAGGCTTTTTGTAACATTAGGTTATCTCCAACGTGACACAGACAGGTTAGCGCGGGACCGCAGAATTTCGTGCCTTTTACAACCGGCTTGATTGCGCTTGACATATAAGTTCGAATATTACCACTTCC
>JAGXNZ010000395.1 GCA_019894655.1 Promethearchaeota archaeon
AGAGACCAAAATAATCCGATTAAACCATTAAGAACACCAATAACCCAGGCCCATTTTCCTAAAGTAGATACCCATGATGCGTGTTGCCATTCACTTTCTGCCATATTTTTTCAACCTCATTACAATATATCGTTAAATATAGTATTCTTATACATTTTATATTTTATTTTAAAAGTATGATTATATTCATATTCCTTGAATTTAAAATTAATTGTAATATATTAAAAAATTTTGGAGTAATCTTCATGTAATTTAACAAGATACAGAGAAGTGAAAAAAGACTGTTAAATAAATTAACAACCCATGATAATTTTAAGTCTCTGGGTTAAGGATTTCCCCAACGTAATAAAGACCAACAAGATTACCTCTTTTTTGAAATTTTCTTGAGACCAGAAGGATGATAACATGCTCATTTTCGTCAATGTGACCAGTCTCAACCCCAAATCTTACTGATTGCTCGATTAAACTTTCAACATCTAAATTAAAAAAGTCGATATTCTCGATAAATATGGGTTGTACACCCCAAATAAGGTTTAATTCTCGCGCAGTTTTTTTAGAGGGTGTCATTGCTATGATCGGCAAGCGAGGCCGGAATTTAGAAATCATCTTTGCACCATAACCGTTTCTTGTAATAACTAAAATTTTACCTCTGAAATTTAATTGCTCCATTTCTTGAGCAAGAGCATGTATTGCGTGTCCAAGTGTTTGCGTATGTGTTAATCGATCGGAATCATAATCGTCGGGTGCTCTTAAAGGAGCGTTTTCGCTAGCTGTTGCTGCTATCTTATTCATATATTCAACGGAATTTATGGGATATTTTCCTACTGCAGTTTCAGCAGAGAGCATTACAGCGTCAGTCCCATCAATAACAGCGTTAAAAATATCGTTTGCTTCAGCTCTAGTGGGCACAGGTGTATTAATCATAGACTCTAACATTTGGGTAGCTACAATTACGGGTTTTCCTTCTCTGTTACACTTAAAAATTAATTCTTTCTGCCTTAATGGAACTTGATCTGGAGAAATCTCCACACCTAAATCCCCTCTCGCAATCATAATTCCATCAGATACTTCTAAAATTTGATCAAAATTATCGAGTGCTATAGGGCGTTCGATCTTAGATATTAATTTTATTTCATTATTCCCGTAATTTTCAAGGAGTTTTTTGACTGTGAGAACATCGTCTCCACCAGATACGAATGAAATTGCGACAAACTCCGGATTAATATTTGCTATAAATTCTAAGTCTTTAATATCCTTTTCAGTAGGCACAGATTGATTAATTTCTCCAGTAGGAATATTTACCCCTTTATTGTTGCTAATTAATCCCCCGGCAATTACTTCTCCAATTAGATGATCTTTTTCTTTACTTTTTATTTCAATTTTAATAATCCCGTCGTTAACAAAAAAAACATTCCCCTTTTTCATTGACTTTAGAAATCCCACTAACGGAATGGAAAATTGAGTTTGATCTCCGCCTCCGGGAATATCACTCTCATATACCTTTACTTCTTGTCCAACATTTAATATGTAGGCGTCATCGTTCTTAAATTTGCCAACCCTAATTTTAGGACCTTGAATATCAGCCATAATTCCAACTTTGTCATCGATACTTCTAATTCTTTCAAACAATTCACTTTTTTCTTTATGAGTTCCGTGAGAAAAATTCAACCTAAAAATATCGACACCAGCATCGATTAAACTTTTAATCATCTGTTTTGAACTAGAAGCGGGACCAATCGTGCTTATAATTTTAACAGTATTCTCTCTGAATGACATTTTGCCTCAAATTTAAATCTTTAATTCAAATATAAAACTAAAATAATTAATATTAATATTGCGTCTGGTTATAAATATTATACACGTTCAATTAATTTTCCGAGTTTTTCTAAATCTTTTCGATACATTATTCTAAATTCTTTTAATGAATTAACAGTTTCTGAAATTGTATCCTTGCTCCGTAGTTCTTTTAAAGAAAATAAACCAACTCTAAAATGTTGAGGATATATTGAATACTGGATTAGTTTTAATTTATGTTTTTTGCTATATTCTTTTGCTAAACTAACTAGAAGATCAGAACTTTGAGAAGCTAATATTATGGCCAAAAAATATCTGTATTTAGGTTTTTTAGCATAGTTTTTTGTAGTTATTAAAAAGAAATTATTTAAATTTCCGTTTAGCTCGTAGATGTTCTTAATCTTTAAGGGCTTAGATATTCCATTAACCTTCTCTAAAATAGGAGGATATTTGTTTTTTATTTTTTTAGCATCTTTTAATATTAATTTTTTAAGATAGTTCTGTAGATTTTCCTTAGCATCATTATCAGAAGTCATAGGAGTAAGAATATTCTCTTTAATTAGATTGTTAGGATTTTAAAAGTGAATTTTTAATACAAATCTTTAATAACAAATTCAAGGTCTAGTTTTTCTAGTGTCTCTTTTAACGGATATCCATTTTCGGGATTCCAGCCCATTTTGATGCAGTACTTCTTATAAAAGTCTATATATTCTATAGTTTTACCTTTTAGGGGCCCTCTTTTAGCGGGGGGTATGCCTATTACTCTATCAGGAACCTCATTCCGTGATAGTATAATCCCTTCTCTTAACGTGAACGCTTGACGCAATGTTTGGATTCTTAGACCAGTTGTGATATACTCATCAATATTATCATTCCACCCTGTTAATGAATTTAAAAGATCAATAAATGGATATGGCCCAAAAGAAGTTGAAAACATACACATACCAGCGCAGTTTAGTATCTGATGAAAACCTGTATTAATAATTTGTGTTTCAACCCTATTATTTTCGTTTTGCTTTCGTTTTTTTGGGAGATTTAGCTTCTTTTCGAATTTATCATATGGTCCAATTTCAGCGTAATCAATACTAGCCGTAGTATGTCTTCCTGGCGTTGGATCAAAGGCATATGAAAATGCTAAAGATTCAAAATATCGTGGATTATGCATAGGAATTTCTGAACCTAACGAATGAATAGCATATGGTTCACTTTCTTTTCCAATTTTATCCGCTGCTATTTTTACCCCGTCAGCTAACAAATCACCAATTCCCTCTCTCAGTATTATCTTGTTGACTAGAAGCAATATAGCCTTAGAATTGCCCCATGTTAATTCCAAACCACCTGTATCTTCCAAACTTATAAGCCCCCTTTCGAAACATTCAATTGCAAAAGCAACAGTAGCTCCAACTGAAATTGTATCAATTGCAGCTCGATTGCAAATGTCATTAATCTGGAATATTGAGAATAAATCATTGTTAAGCAAAAGAGAACCGAATGCACAACAAGTTTCGTATTCAGGAATATGCATTTCTTCAATTTTTAATTCAGGAATCTTAAGGATTGCTCCACATTGAACAGGACAACTAAAACATCCGTATTCTTTTACTTTATATTTATTAATATTAATTGATGATAAATTGACTGATTTTTCGTAAGGGAAATCGTACATACCTATTCCTGACCAATTTTTAATGGGAGAGTCCCCAGTCTCCGCACTAATCGTATTTCCAATACTAGTCCCATAATTACCATAAATTGTTCGCATAAGATTTGGTGCATTAACCATTCCAATTTTAAGTCTGCGCATAGATTTAACCATTCCAAACATTTCACCTAAAAACGACTTCTTAATTGAATTTAAAGGTTTAATCTTGGCTGCTTTATTATACTCTTTTATCAAATCATAAAATTTCTCGCGATTAAAAATCTCAACTCTCTTATTACCTTTGAGAACTATCGTTTTGAGATTCTTGGAACCCATTATAGCTCCTAAACCGGAACGGGCTGCAATTCTTCCCTTGTCATTTGCGATTCCAGATAT
>JAGXNZ010000396.1 GCA_019894655.1 Promethearchaeota archaeon
AAGCGAAAAAATCCCAGGTTAATGAGCCAGGGTCGATTCCTAATACCTTATTCAATGAATATCAAGTTCTAGTTGTTTTGCTTATAATTAAAGTTCAACAATTCTTTTTATTTTTATTAATTTTTAAAGATTATATTTTTATAAAATATTAAAGAACTTGGACATATTCTTACTTATATCACCAAGAATTTGTATTATTAAAGGTAATGTCATCCAATTTTCAAGTAGACCTTACATCTATAGGTCTGAAAACGAATTATTTATATGAAGTTTTAGCTACGACTTATTCTATAAAGAATAATAAAATAGTTCCAAACACTGCCGCTATGGGTATAAGATTGTTGGAAAATAATACAATAAAAATTTGGCCCTACCCAAATACTACTACATATAAAAATCTCGATAGCACTAAATTAATTATTTTAAATTTTGTCGATGACATCTTTCTTTATGCGATAACATCTTTAAAAGGTAATAATATTTCTAATAGTATCGAAACATCATCGGAACAAAATTATAATTATTTTCCGTTTGATGTGAAAAAGGAGCATGAAGAAATTTTCAAAGGAATTACACTGCATAATCGCGTTCATTTGCCATATTTAAATCAAGCGTGGGCTATTATTTCATGCGTTACAACGAATAAAAATCAAACCGTAAAGACAGATAATTTAGGACAAGTGGAATTAGTTGAAATAAGTTTATCTGTAATTTTTTACGAAAAATTTAAAGAATCTTTCAAGTTATATAATAGGGCAGAAAATCTAACACTGGAAACTATCATTTTAGCTACAAAATTATATGTTGCCAAAGAAAAAAAGGATAAAACCTTATTCAATAAGATTAAGCATAAAATTGAAGAAAACATCAATGAAGTACTAAGATTTGGAAAAAATGACAGCGCTTTGAAGGCAATTGAATATGTTAAGGACTATGTCAGTAGTTTAAGGCTTTAGACTTTGTTTGATATTTTCTCAATAAACATCAATGGGTATTGGAGTTTTTCAATCCATTTTACTTTTGCTATGATTTCTACAGATTTGAACTCCAGAACAATTTTAGCTTCAATATACTTCCCGGTAATTTCATCGTATTCAAATTCGGAAGATTTATCTCCCTGAATTTGTTCACGATTAATATTAACTTTAACAGATTTAACATATGGTTGGCATGAAATGGACGCTTCAATACCCTTTTCAATAGAATCAATAACGCTAGAATTCGAGGATATTGGCATCCCGCAGAGAATGTGATAAAGAGCCCCTAGCTTAATACCTACTTCGAAGCTTGCCCTTTCTCTATCGCTTAAATCAGGGGGAAAATAAGCGTTTTCTTTATCATCGGACATTATTTTTCATCTATAATTTCTATTTTTGCTCCGTGATTATTAGGTTTGCATAAGTAAATGTGTCCACCTACATCATTTACACGCATTTGAGCAGCTTTTAAAAGATCATTGGCTTCCTCGTCAGATTCTACGATTCCTACAACGCTAGGTCCAAAAGAAGACATACCATAAGCTTTAATACCATAATCTTCAAAAAATGTCAGAATACCCTTTACGATTTCATGTTGGAGAGAAATTTCAATTTTTTTGAATCCGATATTTTGTATTCTTTTTAGTCCTTCACCAAAGGACACTAAATCTTTTCGAATAACTCCTGGAACTAATTTCATTAGAATTTGATGTGACACTTCGTTCACTTCCTCTCTTGGGATAGGAGCATGACGCTGAAAAATGCTAACTTCTTCATCTCCATAGGCTCCTTTCTTTACATTTGGGATTACTAATACAAATCTCCAGTGTTCAGGAATTGGGTATTGTAAGATAGTAAGGGCAGGATTAGCGGATTTTGAAGCTGAAGAAGGGAGAAAAGTTTCTTTTTCTTTACCTTTTCCAAATTCATGGCCAGCATCAACAATGAAGCCACCTTTTTCAAATCCTCTCCAACCAATTCCTGAAGTTCCACCTCTATTTACAAGTTTTGTCAGTTCTTCTATAGAAACATTTTCAATATCTTTTAATTTAGTTATTGCTACTGCTATGGCTAATGAGAGTTGGGTTTTTGATCCTAATCCTACATGACTTGGAAAGTATCTCTTTAAATTAAAGTGGAAGTTCTTATTATTTATGTTATATGCTTTGAAAACCTTTGAAGCTTGTTCATTAATAACTTCAATTGATTCGTGATAATATTTGTGCGCTTCAATTTTAAATTCCTCTGCGGTATTAGAAGCTTCGAATATTACATTAGGTCTATCTAACATAAGACCGATTCCACCATCAACCCGACCGATATATCCGTTTTCGTCGATTAGAGAAAAATGGATTCTACATGGTGTTGTGATTCTACATTTTACCATTTTGCTTCAAGATAATAAAAAAATTTGGAGCTATGGATAAGTATTTTTAAAATAATATAAATATAATATAATTGAGAATTTAGTATTAATCGTTTTAAAAGCCGGTTAATACTAGAAATCCGAAATTGATAAGTCCACCTACAACTAATGCTAATCCTATTTCCAGTAGCGAGATTTGAGCCGCGTACTTCCAGTTTGTTTGTTTGGCAATTAGAATAATTGTTGCAAAACAAGGAATATAAAGCATGGTAACCAGACTAAAAACAATCATCTGGATTGGAGTTAATAATTCTAGGAGAGTAACATTTAAAGAATTAGCTAAAATTAATAAGAGAACTAAGGTTAACTCCTTCCTTAGAATACCGTATATTAAGAACACGCCAGTTATAGCAGGTAGCCCTAACCACAAAACTGTGATAGGACTTAAAATAACATTTATTGGCTCTAAAACATTAAAAATCAATAATATTTCTAAAATTATTCCGAGTAATAACATAATAGGCATAGCTTTAAATATAAATTCTTTACTTCGAACCCATGTTTGTTTAAATATAACTTTGTAATTAGGAACACGATATTCATGCATCTCCATTATAAGCTCGGTACATTGCCCCGGCATTGTTTTATTCAGCAATCTCCCAACTATGAAAATAACAGAGAAATTAATAATGAATAATATTAAAATCCAATAAAACCCCAAATATCGTCCAACTAAACCTAACACTACGGTCATTGTAGCCGCACAAGGTACAAGAGAGGTAAGAGCTATAGAAATTTTCTTCTCTCTTTCAGTTTCCATTATTCTACATCCCGCGCATGCAGCAACATTGCACCCAAATCCTAAAATCATCGGAATAATCGTTTTCCCATGAACTCCCAAAGAGTGCATTAATCTATCCATAAGAAACGCTGCTCTTGGCAAATAACCGGAATCTTGCAGAATTTCTATTACAAAAAAGAACGGTATTACGTAGACTAAAACACCTCCAATGGCCCCAAAAAAGCCTCCTACACCTCCATCCCAAAAAATTTTAACCCATACATTATCTTCACTAAAACTTGCATAAATAATATCGCTCCAAACTATGAAAGCATTATCAATCAAGCCAGCAATGAAGTCTCCTATAGAAAAGGTAAAGAAATATATTCCAAATAGTACCGCAACTAAAATTACATATCCAAAAATAGAGTGAGTAGTTAGATGATCAAAAAAATCAGGTAAAGTTCTCTTTTTAACACTTTGTCTTAATTTGGTTATTAGAACTAAATCTATTATTTTTTTTATATTGTGATAAATTTCTGATGAAATAATTGTATGAATGTCCTCGCCATGTAATTTTTCAAGTTCCTCTCGATATTTCTTAGATAAGCTAATAATTGCATTTCCTTCTTCTATATCAGTTAAAAGTTTAATAATTTGGCTATCGTTCTCAAGTAATTTAATCGCCGTAAACCTTGAGGGATAATTACTGGGTGAAGAAATTTGTTGAGATTCATTTATTCTTTCAAGTAAGCTTAAAAGTTTTGATTCTACTTCTTTTCCAAAGGAGGTAATTTGGTTTAAATCCGGAAATTTAAAATTCTTCTTGATGTCTTCTTCAGTTTTACTTCTTTCGTGAACGTGTTCAACCCTATAATAGTGATGGCCGTGATGCTTGGATTGGACTGATCGTCTCTTTTTATAATGATTGTGGGGGTGACGATACACAACTAACTCGATTGCCTCTTCTAACAGTTGATGTACACCAGTTCCGTGAATAGCTACGACAGGAAGAACGGGTAATTTAAAGATCTTTTCTAATTCTTTAAAATCTAAATCTATACCTCTTTTACGTAAAATATCCATTTGATTTATAGCTAGTATCATCGGCACTTTTAATTCTAACAGTTGAAAAGTAAAAAAAAGGTTTCGCTCTAAATTTGTAGCGTCGATAACATTTATAATGATGTCTACTTCCTCGGATATGACATATTCCCTACTTACAATTTCCTCTAAAGAAAATGTTGAGAGAGAATATATTCCAGGTAAATCAACGATATTAAAATGGTAACCTAAAAATTCTAGTTGTCCTTCCATTCGTTCAACTGTTTTTCCAGGCCAATTTCCAATTGTTTGACTAAGGCCAGTAAGTTGGTTGAAGATAACGGATTTTCCAACATTTGGATTTCCAGCTAACGCGATGTTTATAGTGTCTTTGAAATTTACTGCATCT
>JAGXNZ010000067.1 GCA_019894655.1 Promethearchaeota archaeon
AATTTTTCAACATGGATTGGGATTCTATGTGAGTAATAATTCGCGAGATAAATGGGATTTGCTCTTGTAACTGTGTTTCAAACAGACTGCTTAATTCGTGAGCCTCCTCTAAAGATAAACTATCATCAACAACTATAGCTAATGATAAGAAGTAATTGTTCTCAATTCTAAACACGTTCAAATCTTTAAAATCGGATATCTCTTTAAATTCACTTTTCATAGTATAAAGCAAGTTGACTATCCCTTCTCCGAGCGAAGATTCTCCACTTAAAGGATTCATTTCAACTAATGTCTCCACATTGTAAGACGGAAAAAATTTATTGCTCAGAGCTCGAATCGCTTTCGTAATATCATTCGCATGTACTACAGATATATGATCCTCAACAGCTAGTCGAATTTCTAAAAATAAGGTGTTACCACTAAATCTAACTTTTAATTCCTCGACGCCATTAACATGATCAAGATTAAATATACTTAATTTTATTTCCTCTATAATAGCTGCGTTTACTGGGTTAACATCGATTAAATCCTTAATTCCTTCTTTGAAAAGATAGATTGAAGTTATAATTATCAATATGGAAAGAGCGATACTAAAATAGGGATCTAAAAATTGAATGCTAAAAAATAGAGCGATGACAAAATTAATGATAACTATGAGTGCTCGAAGAGAGTCTTGGAACAAATTTAAACCTTGAATTTTAAGGGATAAACTATTCAGTTTCTTTCCTTGCCATATTAAAATTCTAGAAAATACTAAATTAATGATAAATGATATAATTAGAAGAAGGAATCCTAAATCGGGATTAATTATTCCAAATGAACTAGTTAAAATAGCTAGAATCGCTACAAAAATGAGAACACAATATATGTTGACCAAAATAACACCTTGGACCAATCCTCCTAACGAATCAATTTTCGAATGGCCGTACATATGCTGAAAATCTGGAGGCTTTTGGCTATTATATAGGGAATATAATGTGAGAGAAACAAAAAAAATATCAGTTAGCGTATCCACGGTCTCAGATAAAAAACTTAAACTTCCAGTTACTACGACCCCTATTACTTTTAAAATAGATTGAAATAAAATTATAAATACAGCAATAATCCCATATTTTATTTTAATATCCATATTCTTCGTAGAATTTCTTCATTATTTAATAAACAACTTAAAGCAATAATGAGAATTAAATATTTGGCAATAAAAGAATAATAAAAAAAGAAGATTTTAAATTTTTTAAAGATCTCTCGGAATGTTAATTTCGAGATCTGTGATTGGATAGGATGCACACGGATGGAAGTAGTTAAATTTTTTGTCTCCACCTTTTCTCCAATCAGAAACCGGATTTATATATACTTTACCATCTATAAGAAGTGATCGGCAGAAACCACATTCACCAGATCGGCATTTTGAGGGGGGATTTAAATTTGCTCTTTCTAACGCTACTAAAACAGACTCGGTTGCTATTGCTGGAATTTCTTTTGATAAATTACCGATATTAACTTTAATCTTAAATACCTTTTCAGCAACTTCTTTAGGAAAGTCAGGATGAGTAAGTATATCCTTCACTTCACCAAAAGCTTCTCTGCGAATTCGTTTAAAGGGCAAGGTAAATTTTATGAGCTCTTCTTCAACGAAATTATACATAATCTGCGGACCGCATATGAAAAACGTATTAGAGTTCACATCACAATATTTTTCTATTATCTCTTTAGTAATAAAACCCCTTTCACATCCCTCTAATGAAACAACAGCGCAACTTAAAACATGAACAATCTTAATTTTCGCGGGATAGTTCTTTTCCATTTCTTTGAACTCATCATAGAAAATGATGTCGTCTTCCTCGGAACTACCGTATAATAACGTTAATTTGACATCAATTGTTCCATCGATTATCGCTTTAGCTATCGAACGAAAAGGTGTAATACCTGAACCTCCCGCAATTCCGACTATCTGGTTCAAATCTCTTAGTCTTTCGTAATAAAAGAACCCTTCTGGTCCAGAACTCTCAACCTTTGTACCTACCTTCCAATTATCACAGATGAAATGTGTTAAAAATCCGTTTTCTTCTTTTCGAATAGTTAACTCGTAAAATCCGTTTAATGCATCTTTAGGTGATGACGCTATAGAATAAGGGCGTGTTATTCGCACTCCTTCTATATCAACCTTTAAACTAATATATTGACCTGGTCGAAAAAACGCTAGTTCTTTGGTTTCGGAATCCGGGTCTGGAACAAGTTTGAATGTCTTTGAGGATTTAGTTTCTTTTTTAATCTCTTCAATCATTAAGAATTGTCTTTCAGGGTGTAATTTCCACGCCAGATCACTGATAGGATCTTCCCTTATTGGATCACTTGAAGCTCTTTCGATCCTCTTTTTCCTATTGGGAACTAGTTTAGTGAAAGCGAATAAATCTTTTGTATTGGATCTGACTATTACATTTAGCTTCTCTCCGTTTTCTTTACTCATGCTTTCCCACCCCCCTGTAATAATTTTCCTAAAGTTAACTGCGCTGAAATCAAGCCGTCAGATAACGCACTACTATATCCATGCGCTCGTCTGTTAAACCCTCCTGCAAATTCAAGTCCTTCAATGTAGACATCTTTTCCCATCATCATTAGCCTTGGTACTAATGAATCCCAAGATTCAGGTTCATAACCATAGAATATCCCATTATATAGCTTTGCATATCTTGCAAAGGTAGCAGGAGTCGCAATTTCAATTTCTTCTATGTGATCTCGAAGAGAGGTCTTAGTAGCTTTTTCAAACTTAATAAGTAATTCTTCAGCTAATTTATTCTTAAGATTCACATATTCTTCAGGTTTAACATCTTTCCAAGCTTCGGGTTTGTATAATGTCGTGATATCCAACATACACGTTCCGGGAGGCGAACAATCAGGAATGGCATTATTAAGAACGACACAAGCCAGACCTTTTGGGGCTTGAAGTTTTGTCCAAGAGTCATAGGCTTCGTCAGTATCCATAGTATCCATAATAAAATACCCATACTCATGCAATCCTAATTCCTCTGCTGCTGCGTCTAATCCCGCATATACAACGAACCCCGTCAGTCCATGAATACGAGCATTAACATCCTTATACGCGATTTCCGGTACTTCCGACTGAGGGTAAATTAATTTATTATATGTGAGGGTTGGAGAAGCGTTACTTATAACATAATTTGTTTTTATTTTATCTCCGTTAGTAGTTTCGACGCCAACCACTTTTCCCTTTTCCACTAAAATTTTGTCCACTCTAGTATTATATTCAATTCTTCCACCAAATTCTCGTATTTTGGCATCAAAAGCTGTCGTATATCCATGAGATCGATTTATAGGAACCCAACCTCCCTTTTCAGCATACTCTAACACCATAGATGCAAAAAGCGTGTAATTCATGCGTGACATAGGTAAACCAAGATAAGCCCAATAAGCGTTGATGATTTTCTGAGCCTTTTCTGGAATTCCCAATGCGTTTTCTACTTCAGTAACTGAATAAGCGGCAGTTTTAAGAAAATTTGAATACTCTTTAAACAACACTCCTTGATCGGGCTTTCCCTTCATCTTACCAATGTACGAAAAAGCCTCTCCAATCTCTTCAGCAACTTTGAAAAAGTCTTCTACAGACTTTTTACTACCCGGCACCTCCTCTTCAACCCTATCGATGAAATTCTGAACACCAAATGGCATGCTAACATCCATTTCTTCTCCAGGATCCGTCAGAATAAGTCTAAATGCTTCTGGAACTTGAACAAACTCGGCATCTAATTTAAGTTTATCTTCAAACATTCTCCTAACGCTTCCTTTATTCGATTGAGGTCCGTAACTAGCGAGTTCATGGAGCGAAGTTTCGAATTCGAACCTTCCTCTGACAAAACTTGTAGCGACTCCCCCAGGTAGGTTATGCTGTTCTAAACATAGAACTTTTACTCCTTTCTGTGCTAAAAATGCCGTTGCCGACAATCCACCATTACCAGCCCCAACAACTACGACATCATATGAGTCTTCAATTTTTTGTTCTTTTCTCTCATTCATAATCTTTTTCTCTTTTTTCTATATTTTAAACAATATTACATAATAATTCTCGATCTATTTTTTAACTTTTTAAAACTAATTTGGATTTACCTTGAATACATAAACGGGCGATTCTAAAAACTTAGGAAAAGTATTAGTTATATGCGTCTCTCTTAGGTAAGCGTGGTCGAAGGTGTATGATTTCTCTAAGCTGTTCCTCAACTAATTTATTCTTTATTTCTCGGTCTTTTGACCATAAATTATCAATTTCACTTGGATCACTTTCGTAATCAAAGATTTCACCCATATTTACATAGTCATCGTAAAGTGACAAACGATGCCTTTCAGTAATAAGAGTTCGTACCCTAAAAATTCTATCAGCTGCTATCTCTTCATCATGCTCAATAAGAACACGCTCTCTTACTTTCTTGTTAGGATCATTTAATATCGGTGTTATGTCATATCCTTGAAATGCTTCGGGATGTAATTTTTCTTTTACACCTAGTATGTTTAATATTGTCTTGGGAAGGTCAACGGTATTTACAAGAGAATCGGAAACTCCTGATTTTGTAACTTCTGGCACTTTCCATAACAAGGGCATGTTTATAACACTGCGATAATGAGCAGGTCCCTTCAAAATGAGCCCGTGATCTCCACAATAATCCCCATGGTCACTAGTGAAAATGACCATTGTATTGTCAGCCATGCCTGTTTCTTCTAAAGTTTGAAGAATTTTACCGACACCATCATCAATCATTGCAATAGAGCCGTATGTGAGCGAGATAAAGGTTTTTGCAACTTCCTCATCCACTTTTTGGGGGAGGAGATGCGGAAATCGGGAGTCTCTTAATATTTCTCCTAAAAATTCATGGTTCCTTATATCTCCCAGGAGGACATACAGGATGATGTGGATCGTTATATGAGCAATATAGGAAAAATGGCTTATCTCCATTTATTCCTTCTGAATGATTGTTTATTTTTTAGATTATTCTGGTGGCTTGAGCCCTAGAACATCCATTGCTTCGATAACTGAGGACATGAGTTCGATCTGATATTTATAGCCTTCAATACCCTCTGCGAAAAAAATTAGAGATTAATTTGCTCGGGCAAGATATTCTTTAAGTTTCCCTTCTTTTATTTCATCCGCGATTACTACTTTGTATCCTTCTTTGGTTGCAGAGACAGCATTATTAAGGAGTGTCTTAGAAAGGGACTTATCTTCTGGAAAT
>JAGXNZ010000397.1 GCA_019894655.1 Promethearchaeota archaeon
GTATGATTGGGACTGACTCAATCCGGGAAATAATGAGAAAAGTATTGAGTAATGATTTAATACCTGAATTACACCAGAGTTCTTACGAAGCGGGTAAGTTCTCGAAGCATTATAGGTCATCTAGGTTTAACTCCACCATTTTAGGGTATAGTGAACAAGTTAAGATTGTGATAGTAGGCGTTGAAGCACTGATCAAAAGAGCCCTTTATGAAGGAATTAACATGATCATCGAAGGTGTTCACTTATCCCCTGAATTCCTTTCTAATGACATTTTAGAACATCCAAATATAGTTTTTGTGATGTTAAATTTATCCAATGAGATAGAGCACAAGAATAGAGTCTCTCTTCGAGCATATAATGTTTCTATGAGGAGCCCTGTTAACAAATATTACGATAATTTCGAACAAATCAGAATAATTCAAGAATATTTAAAAGAGCAAGCAAAAATTGTGGGGATTCCAATCGTTGAAAATATTACCCGTGATGATACAGTGAAAGAACTAACCGAAATTGTAACTGCACGAATCAAAAAAATAGTGGAAGCTAAAAATGAGAATGTAAACCTCTAATTACTTAAATATTAGTTAAAGGTGGACTTAGCTTCATGAATAATTTGTTTCTTATCATATTATTGCTAATTGTTTTAATAGTAGCAATAATTTTAATTGCTAAAATAATAAGCGAAGAATTAAGAAATCCCTCCAAATCTTAGGAGCAAAGAGTTAGGAAGTAACATTTAAATGTAACGTTAGTATATCCCAAAACTTTTTAATTGTTTCACCATCCATTTCCCAGATTTCTACAATAATTGTTTGGTTATTCCCTGGTTGTGAAAAAGAAACATTTAAAGAACTCGAAATCCAATCTTTTCCATGGTGCAAATTTACTGTTGAGAGATTTACATAAGAATATGCATTCACGGAAGGGGCTGGACCGATTAGTGTGTTATTATCCCCTCTTAATATTTCTAAACGAAAAGAAAAATCTCGATTTAGATAATTAGCAACTGAAACATAAAAGGTTACGTTTTCTCCCGTTGTTGTAATGGTAGGATAATTCTCAGCCTTTTTTTCAGAATTTAGCAACCCAGTTGTGATATATCCTAGTCTTGGAGTAAAAACCGCATATGCAATAAAACCAGATATAACAATAATACCAATTATGAGGAGCAATTTGAGAAGTTTATCAAATTCTTTATAATTTCTGTTAAGTTCTTTTGAATCTTGTCTCTCATTCACTCTGAACATTTTCTTCAAACCAGGCTATAGTTTTCAACAACCCCTCTTTCAGAGGAGTCGTCGGTTGCCAATTTAAGATTCTATTTGCCTTTTTTAAATCAGCACATCTTCTTACAGGATCGTCAATAGGTAGTGGTTTAAATATAATTCTTGATTCTGAATTGGATAAGTCTTTGATAATTTTAGCTAATTCTAAGATAGTAAATTCCTTATTATTACCTAAATTAATAACCTCTCCAATCGCTTCGTCTTTATAAACAATTTTTAATAGTCCTTCAACTTCGTCAACTACATAAATAAATGATCTTGTTTGTAGCCCATCCCCAAAGATAGTTATCTCTTCGTTGTTTAACGCTTGTTTTATAAAGTTAGGGACAACTCTACCGAATTCCGGACCGAATCGGATCCTAGGACCAGATGTATTAAAAATACGAACAATCTTTGTTTTAATTCCATGTTGGAGTTCGTAGGCTTTAACGAAAGCTTCTCCAGCTCTTTTAGATTCATCGTAGCAACTTCTGGGCCCTACTGGGTTAACATGGCCAAAATATTCTTCAGATGTAGGGATTACATCGTCGGGAGGATTCCCATAAACCTCAGAGGTGCTCGTATAAAAAAATATAGCGTTGTGAGCTTTTGCAATTCCCAGAGCATTCATCGTCCCTAAGGTATTACTTTTTAAGATAGGTATTGGAAATTTTTTAAACTCAAAAGGAGACGCTCTACTTGCCATATGCATCACGATGTCGATTTTTTTAATATCGCCGATACATATTCCATTTGGATGATGTGTGAACCCAAAAAATACTGGTGTAGAAATATCGTGGTTTATAAAGCGAAAGTTATCTTTATCCATTAAATGTGAAATATTTTCAAATCTTCCTGAAGAAAGATTGTCTAAACAAATGCAATACGCTCCCTGTTTTACTAGTACATCACAAACCCAAGAACCTAAGAAGCCCGCTCCTCCTGTA
>JAGXNZ010000398.1 GCA_019894655.1 Promethearchaeota archaeon
ACCTAAAGCAAATGTTAAAGCGTCAATAATATTAGATTTACCTGCCCCATTAGGGCCTACTATACAAGTAAAACCGCTCGAAAGTCTAAGAGTAACAGTTCTGTCACCGAATGATTTAAATCCGGTCATAGAAATTTTTTTGATATAGGTCAAATTTGAATCGCCATTTCATTCATTTTATTATAAAATAAAGTAGAATTTCATCTATTTATATGCTCGGCATTTGGATGTTAGGATTCTCGTTTTTAAAAAATTATTGAATCTAGGCAATTTGAGGCAATATTAAAGTTCTTTAAATTAAAAAAAAATTAGTGTCTGGTGAAAATAGCATCCAAGATAGGTTTTAGTTGCTTCGGGTTTATAACCATAAAGTAGTGTTCATAATTCAAGATATTGTCCTTAAAGTATCTAAAATTATTTATGCTATTTTTTTTTGAAGCGTTTATTATCCCGATGTTGCGTAAATTAGCGATTAAATGTTTAAATTCCTCTATATCTTTTTCATAATCTATTGACTCACATGTTACATAATATAATTCTCTTAATTCTTGAATAGTTATATATAGATTTACGTTTTTTCGAAAATAATTAGATAAATTATCCAGAAAAATTATATTTAACATATCTGATTCTGAGATATAATTTAACATACTGAATTCATCTGTAACTTGAAGCGTGTCAAATTGATTTTGAAGAATATCATAAATCTCGAACTTTTTTAAAGTCATTTTTTGATTTAAAACAGGATAAAATTCTTTTAAAATTTCAATACCTTTTCCTGGGACAGGTACATGGTGCTCGAAAATTAAATCAGTAATTAAATCTATTAATTCCTTATCGATCCCATTAAAGAATGCTAAGGAAATTCTTTGTTTTATAATGTCGTTAAGCTCGGGGAAAGTAAAGTAATCTAATTTCTTCTTAAAATCAAATTCGCTCAAATTTTCCAGGATTGACGATCTTAAAATTTGATTACCCGTAGATATTAAGTTAATTCTGTTTTCTTTACCGTATTTTAAAAATTTTTTAAAAGCCTCTGGTTGCATATATTCAATGTTATTAAAAACTAGGGTGATGTTACGATCTTCTTTTCTACATACAAGCTTAAACAAATTCCATAAATCCAAGATAGAAGAATTTAAGAAAGAATTATAATCAAAATTGAAATTTCTTCTCCTTCCAACTTCAGTTATTAACGAAACTAAAATTTCTTCCAAACTTTTTTCAGAACAATCAATTTGAATTTTAATAAGTTCAGTATTTAAAGTAGATATATCGTTCAAGACCTTATTTATAATAACCTTTTTTCCAATGCCTTGTATACCTTGAAATAATATATTAAGTTGAAATTCATCTTGTAATGAATCTTTAAGAATTGAATAAAGAAATTCTTCTTCAGTCTTTCGATGTAATATTTTGGGAGGGATATACGATTGATCAAATAAAGCTTTTGGGCCTACAAATTCACTATTTATCCTTTGTGCAGAAATCATTTTCTTTCTTATTTTTTCTTTTTTATTATTAGTTTGGAAATTCATATTTAAACCCCCCGGGAGATAGGTCGTTGGATCTAAAACTATTCCAATTTAAATTTGAAAATTACGCTATAAGTTGTTAAAAAATTAGAACCAAATTTAAGATAAATCTGTGCTTTCCTGATTTAATTGGTTTTTCTTACGATAATTGCATTTTTATCTATAACTTCTTTAAATCTCAATTTTCTCAGCTTTTTTGGAAATGCTAAATCAAGCTCATCGTATAAATATCCACTAGAATCAATGGGGCCTTCAATTATCCTTAGTTTTGAAGGTGATATAAAATCTTTTTCAAACGATATTATTTTACTATTTCCTGGAAATTTTCTTTTTAATATCGTCCCAAAAGTATTACATGCTACAACTGGTATCCTGTTTTCTAGAGCTCGAGTTTTTAAATATGTCTCCCAATTTGACATCCCTTCTATGCTAATTTGTGTAGGAGAAAACAATAAACCAGCCCCGCATTCTGCAGCTAGCCTAGGGGTTTCAAAAAACGCCATATCAAAACAAATTAAAATTGCAAAACTAATTTCTTTAAATGAAAATATTATTAATTCTTTACCTGGTTCAAAGTTAAGCTTTTCATATGAATAAAGATGTATTTTATCTTGTCTATTAATCTCATCTCCATTATTATCAAAGAAATAGCTAGTGATTCTCGGTTTAACCGTATCTTTTCTTTTTTCCCATAGTGCTCCTGATATTATACCTATTCCGTATTCTTTTGCTAAATTTTTTATAAATTTATAATTGTCTCCCCTTTCTTTTTGGATACTTAGTTCTTTTATATTAATAGGTGATGTCCATCTTTCTGGTAAACAAATAATATCGCAATTATTGTGGTGTTTAATAAGTGAATTTAATAATTTTTCTACTTCAGAGTAACTTTTATCTATTTGAGGCAAAAGTTCTGGTTGGATACAGGCAAGACGTATCATTAGACTTTTCCAATGTAAAATTTTTTATTGATATCAATAATAATGTTAAAAAGTTCGTTTAGTTTTGAGATTTCATAATCAGGTTTGTTTTCCTCAAGGATAGTTTCACCGGTAAAATCGTTATCATATTTTCCGCCACGATGTATGTAAACGCTATGGATTTTATTAATCTTAGCTGGTATTATATCCTTGTAAATATTATCTCCAACGTAAATAGTTTCGTGTCCTTTTACCTTAAATTTCTTTAAACAATAAGAATATAGCTCAGGATTAGGTTTTCTAATTCCGATTTCATCAGATATTACGACTAAATCAATTAATTCGTCTATCCCAAGGCGTAAAATCTTCTCATATTGTTTGATAGGAATTCCATCCGTTATAATAGCAGTTTTAATTGATGATTTTTTAAGTTTTTCTAAACATTTTAAAACATCATCGTAAAGTTGAATATGCTTTATTTTTTGAGCATGGTAGGCCATTACTGCCGCTGTAATGTATCTAACTTGCTCGTTAAATTTAATTGCATAATTTTCGTGTTGATTTAATCTTCTGATAAAATAATTATAGTGCTTTGAAGAATTAGAACCATATTCCCCAACGATTTCTTGGATTAAGATCAGGGCTTTTTGCCTCTCAATTTTTAACCCTAAGCTTATCATCGCATCTATACCCTTAATTCTTGCTCTTTGAGAAAGACCAGTTGAATCGAAAAGGCAGTCATCAAGGTCGAATCCTACAAGTTTTATAGGGCACATAAGCTCTTAGGAAGAACCTTTTATTTCATTTAATTGAAATAAATTTATTTATTTTTACGAATATATAACCTTTAATATTAATTTATTCTATGTAAAACTTAAATTAGTTTGAAGAGATTTTTTCAATATTATTTAATGGAGATTCAGTAATTGAAACCTATTGTTGCATTATCTTATTTTCATCGAAAGATTGGTCCACTAGTGTTTTATTCATACCCTGAAAATATGCTAAATGAACAACTTTCAACGAGAATAGCTAATATAATGGATCAAACAGTAAGCGAAGGATTTTTTACTCATTCTTTTGAACAAAATATCTCAAACAACTATTATTTTGAAATACCTTCTGATTGGGCTCGGGGAAATAAGGATATGTTAATGATCTCTATAATTTTTGATCAACAAATAAACTCGGAAATAGAACAAAATGTAAACATATTGTGTACGGAATTTCTTGGAAAATTACTCTCTCACGAGGAAATTTTCACTGCGTTTTATATTAATGATTTAAATAATTTTGAAGAACAAGACAAAGACCTCATCCAGAAAAACAATTCTTTGATAAAATTGTGGGTTAAGGAACTATACTGGGCAACACTTGAAGAAACCAGAGAAAAAAGCGAGGAAGAGAAGATTGCAACTTTATTAAATAAAAAATATATATTTTTAACATTGAAAAAGCTTTCAAAAGGCCCAATTGCTTTAGATGGATTAAGAGAATGGTATAACAACACTTTTCCAAAATTAAATTTTAAAGAATTGATAGATACTTTAGTCTCCAAACAGTTTATTTTCATAAATCAAATTGGGATTGTAGAAAAGTATGTGTTATTATTGAAGGAAGTAAACGCTGAAAGAATACCTCCTGATAGTGTAATTGAATATATTGACGAAAATCCCGATTTAATTGAACTTGAGCTGATTGAATTATTACTACCAAAAGTACAAACGTATTTTAGTATTTACGAAAATAAAACTCAAAAAGAATTGGAAGAGGATACATTCACATTATTTCAAATAGTTTCTGATCCAAAAAAATATAGTATTCTTTCAGAATTAAGAAATGGGTTAATATTAAGGGATAAATTACCAAAATTAGTCTCAAAAAGAGCACTTGATCACCTCAACTCTTCTTTATCTTTCTTAAAAAAGTTTGATGTAATTGAAGAATTAAAATATAAAGACGAA
>JAGXNZ010000399.1 GCA_019894655.1 Promethearchaeota archaeon
AAGTCACGGGGATACATACTGAATATAGTGGGCGAGCTTCTGAAGATGAATATTTAGAAACTGCTAAAATGCATGGGTTTACTAAAGAAACTATGGGAGCAGAGCTTTTGATGCTCGATGGTCGCGTCGGAATAAATAACATTAAGCATAGAATTAATGGTAAGCGATTTAATGAAGTTTTGGTCGCGGGGAGATTGAAAGAATTCGATCACATGGTTTTAGCAACCCATTTTAAAGGACACGCTGGTGGAGGTTTTGGAGGTGCTCTCAAAAATCTAGGAATTGGATGTGTAAGTAAGGGCGGGAAAGTTCAAGCTCATATGGGAAAAAAATTCGAGTTCGATTTCAATGCTCCTATATCTGATTACGAAGCTTGTCTGAAAATCTGCCCGACAAATGCATTAAGAGAAAGTGAGGCCGGTAAATTAATACGGGATGAGGAAAAATGTAGATATTGTTACATGTGTAAATCTGTATGTAAAAACAATGTAATAGATACTGGTTCATCAACTCAGGAAGAGTTTATTGTCCAAATGATTGATAATGCTTCTGGTGTTGTGGATTACTACGGTAGAAATAAAATATATTATCTGAATTATGTTATTGATGTAACTTGGCAATGTGACTGCACAGGTGGTTCTGATGTACCATTTGTAAGTGATATAGGAATTTTATCTTCTCTTGATCCAGTAGCTGTAGATCAGAGTGCCGTTGATTTAATCCATTTATCTCTCATGAATCCTCATTCAATTTTGAGTAATATTAAAAACATTTCCAAAGAAAAACCAAATGATTGGTTTTCTTATACACCCAGATTTGATCCAATATCAGATGAATTGGATTTAAATCCCAATGGGAAGGAATCCAAACACTGGGAGATGCAATTAAAAGCAGCTGAAGATATTGGATTGGGGTCTCGAGACTACCATTTAATAGAAGTAAAGGTAGAAAGTAAGAAAAAGAACTAGATTTTTTTTAAAACATTCTATTTTTATTTACATTATATAACAAAATTTTTATATAAATTAAATTAAAGATATAACTAAACACTCTCTTTAAGATTAGAAGTGATATAATGAAACCAGTTTTGACTCTTGAAGAAGTAAGAAATGCTATTATAGGTCAGAATTTTATATTCCAAACTCCTTATGGAATGCGCTTGCTCACATATGCGGATTACACGGCATCGCAAGATCGCTTAAATTTATTGAAAAGTATTTAATAAAGATTCAAAGGGAATACGCCAATACTCATACAGAAGACGATGTTACAGGTCGTCATACGACGAACCTCTTACATCAAGCAGAAAAAATTATAAAAAAAGCTTTTAATGCCGAATCTAACTGCCGAATTATCGCAATTGGTACCGGTGCCACAGGTGCTATAACCAAATTCCAAGAGATTATAGGTATCCGCTTACCACCTGCAACAAAAAAATTATTACAGCAGGTGATGGATAAATCCTCAGAAGAAAAGGTTTTGGATCCAGGCTTAAGAAAAATCTATGAGAAAGAGATCAATCGGTTAAAACCTGTTGTGTTCATTGGTCCTTATGAACATCATTCTAATGACATAATGTGGCGGGAAGCTATCGCGGAAGTAGTAGCCATACAACTCAATCATAAGGGATACATTGATTTAAAAGATTTAAAAAACACAGTTTCAGACCCGCAATATAAAGAAAGATTAAAGATAGGATCTTTTTCAGCAGCATCAAACATTACAGGAATAAAATCACCCGTTTACGAGATTGCTCGCATAATGCATAAATATGGAGGATTAGTGTGTTTTGACTATGCTGCGAGTGCTCCATATGTAAAAATCAATATGAATAAAGACTCTGAATCATTTTTCGACGCGATTTTTATATCGCCACACAAATTTGTAGGCGGACCGGGATCATCTGGAATTTTAGTAATCAACGAAAGAATTTATGATCGGACGCTTGCTCCAACCACTGCAGGAGGGGGAACCGTTGATTTTGTTAGCAGAACAACAGTCGATTATTCAGAAGATATCGAAGTTAGGGAAAACGCAGGTACTCCAGGAGTTTTACAAACTATTAAAGCAGCTTTAGTTATAGATTTGAAAGATGCTATTGGAATTGAAACCATAGCCTCTAAAGAAAGAGAATATACAACTCGAGCTTTAATGAGATTATCGAAACACTCAAATATCGAAATTTTAGGTCCTCTTGATCCAAAAAACCGGTTATCTATTGTGTCATTTATGATAAAACATGGAAATAAAAAGTTGCACCCAAAATATATTACTAAACTCCTCAACGATTTGTTTGGAATTCAAAGTCGAGCCGGTTGTATGTGTGCAGGGCCCTATGGGCACTTATTGCTTCAGATTACCGAAGAAAAATCACAACAATTTCGCAAAATTGCACAACAAGGTAAACTCGGATTCAAACCAGGTTGGTGCCGCGTTAATTTCTACTATTTATTTTCAGAAGTAGAGTTTCAATTTATTTGCCAGTCAATAGAATTTATTGCAGATTATGGGCATCTCTTTTTAAAGGATTATTCTTTTAATATCAATTCGGGAGAATGGGTCCACATTAATTTCAAAGATGATCACATATCCAGTAAGCCAGATATTAAGACAGCGTTATCAGCAAATTTGCATAACTGTTTTGATGAAGAACCTATCGATCAGAAAAAAGAATTCATTAAGTATTTAAAGCACGCTAAGGATTTAGTTCAAGATATCGGAATGGAAGACGATTATCTTCAATTTGAGGATTCTGAAACTGAAAAATTAAGATGGTTTAATTTTTCTCATACATATGAAGACTAAGAAGAATAGTCGAAATGTAAAGACAATAAAGTATTGAAAGTAAAAAAAATTAAGATGATACATTTAGATTCTTGAACGCCATATAAGGGAATAGACTATTTTCAATAAATTCTCGTTCTTTAGAGATATAAACGCAATTTTTCACCATATCAAGGACATTACCACTAACATTTCCGAGTTTGATTGGATTTTTGAATTCACCGTTTTTAATGTAATATCCATTTCTTATTTCTGCTCCAAAATTACCAGAGACATCATCTGGATTTAACCATGAAAACTTATCGATGTAATAGCCTTCCTGAATATCTGATATCATATCATTAAAAGACATGTCTCCCGGGAGTATTTTAAGATTACTTATCCCATTAACAACCGTGCCGTTTTCTGCCCTTTTTGCGTTTCCCGTTGAGTGTTTCTCCTCTAACATTGCGTACATTTGATCGTATAATCTATTCTGAAAAATACCTTTCTTTATGACATTTGTTACTTGATGAGGATTTCCCTCTGAATCCCATGAATTAGAACTCAGACCACCTTCTAACAATCCGTCATCAATAATAGTGATGTTTTCGCTTGCTACTACATCCCCGATGTTGAAACGTGAAATTTTTTCAGCATGAGATATACCAAGTGCGTGAAGTCCAATGACAGGATTAATAGCCTGTTTTAAAACGCTAGGAGAAAAAATTACAAGGGCATTATCCGAAGATTTAGGTTCTACTGCTCTAAGCGTATCCTTAGCTCTTCTAGCCCAACTAGACACTCTCTCGTGCAAATTTAGGTGCGCTTTTTCTTTATAATATCCACTATCCCAGAATTCCGATAATTTCCCATTTTCTTGCGCTTTTAAGGAAAATTCCATAAAAAAGTAGGTCTTTCTTGCGTCTAACTTCAAATCAGTGCTATTTCTCAAAAAACTATGATTGTTGTGTAATCTAAATCGCAAGAATGTAGGTACTACATCTTTTTGCTGATTCACTTCAGAGATTAGAACTTCTGCTAAGTCCTTCTTAATAGTTAGAGGATCGCTTAATATACTTTTATCAGCTGTGATGATAGGGGAAATATTTACTTTTGAAGGAAAATCGTACTTAGAACTCGAATTTATTTTTGATAATAGAACACACGTTTCGATATTTTTCTCGATTTGTGTAGACTCCAGTGAATTTCCTTTAACTACGCCTATACCCGTTTTATTTTCCTTTTGAGTAAGAATTCTAATAAAATATTCAAAATCACTTATCTCGCGCTGGTTCTCAGTCTTATCCTTTAAAAAAATAGTCTCATAGATACTCTTTTCGACGAAGAATATCTCAAATTCTTGGATTTTCTTC
>JAGXNZ010000400.1 GCA_019894655.1 Promethearchaeota archaeon
AAGATAAAAAGATTTCAGTAATAAATTATTGACTGTAGACCATGGAATTTACCAGATTAAAGTTAAGATAAAAAAGACACTTTTGTAATATTAATTTTGAAGAAGAGTTTTTATATAATTTGGCATCTAAATAATAAACTATGAATACATTAAATCTATCAAAAAAAAGGATCGCATTGATTTGCATTTTTCTCGCTATTTTTACCATCGGAACTGTGTTTATTTTTATAACACCTCTTAGCGTAGTAAGCACATATGGATTATCAACTACAACGGACGATAATGTTACAATTTCTTTTAATGTGTTTGAACCGTCAAATGGTGGATTAAACAAACCGGCTATCATAATCGGGCATGGAGTTATGGTTAATAAAGAAATGATGAAGGGATACGCCTTAGAGCTAGCAGCAGCGGGGTTTGTAGCCGTACCGTTCGATTTTAGGGGACATGGACAAAGCACTATGGTAGAACCAAATAATAAAACAAAAGATATAATTGCGATTAAGGAATATCTTAGCAACAGGATTGATATAGATATGACCTCGTTGGGTTATATCGGATACAGCATGGGGGGATTAGGACAACAGCTTATTAACAGTGATCTTTCCTTTAAATGCTTTATAGGAGTTGGTACGTGGTTATATCCAACTCTCAGAACTGGTAATTTAGCCAATCCATTAAATGTGCTCATGATTCAAGCGTTGTTCGACGAAGTTAGTGAACTTCCGGCTCTTAAAGAAAGTTTAGCGTTTAGAGTAGGAATCCCTGTTTCAAATGTAGATACAAACAAATTGTATGGATCGTTTCAACAAGGAAACGCTTCCATGATTTATTTAGACGATAATAGTAATCACCTTACTGTCGCCTGGGACGAGGATTTTATTCGTGAAGCAAGAGATTTCGCTATAAATTCCTTTGATATTGATGTCGTAGATGAGACTTACTATGTAAATATAAGAGGCTTGATTTTGTTGATGCAAGTGATAGGAGGGATTGGATTTTTCTTTTTAGCTATCGATCCTTTATCTAACTTAATTCTAAAAGCGAAAGGCGATAGGGATAAGGAGCTTCAATATTATACTATCGACACATCAGATATATCTATTAAAAGTATTTCGATTAAAGCGTTACTATATCCAATCGTGCTTGGTATTCCCGGCGTAATGATATTTATACCTATATTACTAATATTGCCATTAGCAATAGCTGCTTTTGTAGTCACCTTATTATTTGGTCAAGCCTTTGGATTATTGATTTTGCTCTGGAGAATAGGAAAGAAAACCAATTTATCTTTCAAAAAGATACTAATAGAGCCATTTAAGGGAAGAAATACTTTTCTTAGACAAGTACTATTAGGGTTAGTTTTAGCAATTATACTTTACTTAATTGTATATGCATCAGTAGGTTTAAACTATTTAGGATTTGTTCCTTCGATAACTAAAATTTTAGCAATACCAATTTACTTCGTTATTTGTTTCTTTGTAATTCTAATTCTGAATCTGTTGACTCAAACGATAATTCAAAACAAATTCACTGATACTATTAAAAACAATTTGAAAGTTCTCTTTTTAGGCACTGTCTTTCCACTTTTGTATTATATTATTTATCTATTACTTATCAGCGTTCTCATGAGAAGTCTATTTTACTTTGGAACATTCATTCCTATTTCAATACTAATGTTTACTCTAACCTCAGGTGTTTCTATTATAAGCTATAGAAAAACGGGAAATGTGATTACAGGAGCTATTGTTAATGCGATATTATTGACTTTTCTGATTGTTACCATGTCACCACCACAAAGCGGTCTTTCGTTTATAGCAGGATTACTATTTTAATAGTATTTCAAATCTTTCCTTTTTTTTTTATTAATAATATATCTAAAAAATTCAATTACTCCTTTATTTTAGATATAGAGTGCATTTCATCTATAAATTCTAGGATTAAAATTAAAATGAATTAAAAAGCTAATAATCTTATAAATTATCGTAAATTTATTTGTATTAACTAAATAATACTTTAATGAGCTAGATGTCGTCTATTAAAGGGTTTGCATGGTCCTTTGTTTTTTTACTAACTGCTGCGATTTATAGTTCAATCCCAACACATTTAATATTTAACTATTGGGCGTGGTTGAATACATTGAGGTTTGATGGAGCACCTGTTTATACTCTCTTGTTATTTGTTTTATTTTTATGGATTGTAGCTTTACTAATTACTGTAATTTATATTGTAGCCTTGATTCGCGCGATTGTCCAGAGAAAAAACGA
Source organism: Promethearchaeota archaeon (assembly GCA_019894655.1). The sequence goes on from JAGXNZ010000400.1 coordinate 2,268, forward strand.
GAGTTCAGGCATTCCTAAAGGAGTATATCGCTTTGGAACAGCATCTACTGTTATTATTATTGGTTATATGGTTGTATGGTTTATACTTTTTAACAAGATAGCCTTTTTCTCAATGTTACCCCCATAAAAAGAAGTAATAGAATTAGAAGAATAAATTTGAATTAATTTCTATTTCAGATTAATTGGATAATTGCCAAATTCTTTTGTAGCTTCTACCATCCAGCGTAAATTATCTACTTTGACAGCAGGATGCATATTTGCTGCTGACACAATAAATCCACCACCAGGTCCTGCAGTTTTTATAGCATGTTTTACTGAATTAAAAACCTCTTCTTTAGTACCATATGTAAGATCATGGGCTACATCGATATTCCCTAACAAACATAATTTATGACCAACTTTCTTCTTTACTAATGCTAGATCTACCCCCGCTGTCGGTTCAAGACTGTGTAAACCATCAAACCCACAATCAATGACGAAATCTAATAGCGGAGTCACTTGACCATCGGTATGTAACACTATCTTTTTCCCTCGCTCGTGGACAGCATCAGTAATTATTTTATACGCAGGTTGTAATAACTCCGTAAATTTTTTAGGACTCATCATCGGACCAGAATGATACGCTAAATCACCAGATTCGATGAATAATTCGGTACCAGCATCCATATATGCGTTATAACAAGCAGCTGTAAATTCAGCTATTACTTCGTGAACTTCCTTAATAAAACTAGGTTTTTTGTGAAGCATTCGAGAATAATATGTCATTCCCATACCTTGTGAGGCGCTTTCAAATACGCCAGCTAAATCGTTAGTAACAGCAACAAATATTTTGTCTTTATGCTTTTTGTTTATCCGACGGAAGAATTTTTTAGCCATTTTGGTGTATTTCTCTGTCATTGGTCCTTCGATGTTCTCCTTAGACTCTTTCCATTTCTCAGGCGAATTCATCGTCCCATATAAGTAATAAGGATTGAAATTTCCTTCGTTATTTCGGGCTTCCCACACACGTCCGAAAATATCTTTCATAAGAAGTCGAGGATCGTTTGGATCTTCAAAAATATAAAGAGGTAATATCCCTACTTGCATACAATCAAGCCCAATTGCTGCAGCAGCCTCCACACACCGGGAAAATACGCTCGTTTCAATACCTTCTATAAGATTAGTTAATTCTTCTCCCCACCCATCAGGATTATCTCGCTGCAACTGCTCTACAGTGTCAAAATCGGTAATTTGTGGCTTTCCAAGGATAATATCAACATTATTGGCATCAATTAGAATAGTATGAGACGGCACTCGATCAGGCTCATCTAAATTTAAGGCAGCAAGAACTCTTTCTCTACAATCCATCTTATTTTCACATATTTTAGTTTAGCAAAAGATACATAACTATTAGTTTTAGATAAGTAATTTTAGAATTTTAAAGATTATTACTGGATTTTTTATGAGAAATTTGAACATGAAACTTAAAACAGAACGATTATGTAGTAGTTTAATAACTAATACTTTTGGAAAATCCATATCTCCATAGAATGAAACTAAATGCTCAATTTTGTTCTCTTTTATTAATTTAAAGAAAGTTTCAAAATCCTTTTCTCTGAAGTTCTCTAAAATAAGCCTTATTAGAAAATGAAGCCTTAATTCTCTACCGATTGTTTGCGAACATGGCTTTTCGTAATATTTTTTAATGAATCTTTTTGAAAAATTACCATATTTTAAGCAAAGATTAACACAATTAGAAGCGTACTTCGCAGCAGTTAACAACATTATAATACCACCTCCAGTAGTAGCTTTAACTTGCCCTGCTGCGTCCCCTAAAAGTA
>JAGXNZ010000068.1 GCA_019894655.1 Promethearchaeota archaeon
CCCCAGTTAGTTTGTAATGTATTTTCCCCATTGCTGTCTCCATTACTTCTCCATCATCCATTACTCTAAGTGCGGATTTCTTCCACCTCATAAAACTAATTGTTAGAAGAATAATGCAAATTACAATTACAATGAATACAAATATTATTGTTTGCATAGTAAAATCTTGCATTGACAATATAATAATTTTTTTTTTAAAAAAAAAAAGGTTTTTTAAAAGCCAAGTTCTTCTAGTTTAGATTTGTTCTCCATAACTTTTTCTTGAGTAAGGGGATAGAATTTCCAAAAGATCAATGTACCGAGTAAAATGACCAACGCAGGTACAATTCCTATAAGGAGACGAATTGCCAATTCAATATTAGATCCACAAAGCCAGAATACCAATGTTATTAATCCTTCATCAATAAAGGCTGTTAGAAGCGATATTACTGCCCAAGTACCGACAAGTATACCTTTCTGGTTCTTAGCGTTACGGACGACAAAGTCATCTTGTACGTTCGAATACAATACCGGCATTCCAATAGACCAAATAGCCCCATTTCCGAAACCCATTAAAAACATCAATATCATGAAATCAATATCTGTTTGGAAAAAACCGAGTGCTACAACAAGGACAACTAGTATCAAGCTCCCGATAAGATAGATTTTTTTGTTATTATTCATTTTTTTAAGAATTTTGAGCCAAACAGGAATAGAAACTAATCCACCCAACATAAATAGTGCCAAAAATATTGTCATATCACTTCCCGGCAATACAAATTGAGTTAAATAGACTACCATTCCTGTCATTATCGTTGTTGCCGAAAGCCATAGAACATAATGAAGATATAGGGCCATAAAGCTTTTTTGTTTAAGCACTAACCATAGACCTTTAAATATTTTCAATGGTTCATAATCTCTTGAGTAATATCGATCAATAATGATCTTGTCCTCCCGAGCACCCTTCAGTATGAATATAATGCCAAAAATAATCATAATTGAGGCCATAATTATTGCCATAATGGTGTAGGATAAGGGGTTTAACTCTCCGAAAAGCACATCTGCCACCAAAAGAGGTGGAATTATCATTCCAACGGATTGCGCCACCATGTCAAAAACTCCCCAGGATCCTGCATATTTCCTTCTTTCTGTTTCCGTTCGAAATTTATCTGAACGAAGTATAGATACATGGATATCTACAAGCGTTATGAACAAATCATACACGAAAAGTGACGCCAGAAGCCAAAGCATCGCTGGTAAAGGATCTATCAGTTTACCCTCGAGATTCTTTGGTAGATCTGGAGCAGAAAATACCATGACTATAGATAGAGACAGTGGAATAAAGCCGATTACTATCCACGGAAAGCGTCTACCCCATTTTCTTGTCCATTTAAAATTCCGATCGGTTAGCCAACCGATTAAAGGGTCGTTAAGACCAGCCCATATGGTATTAATAGCAACAATAACCAATATCTGCCAAAATTCAAGACCAACAATTTGTTCATAATAAAAAAGATAGAAGAGATTTATTGTCGCGCTTGGAATCGTCCAGAGGATATTATACGTACCAAAAGATATGTTAGTCCAACGAGAATGTCTTGAAGTTGTTTCTACATTTTCAACCATAAAAATCACTTATTTTTAATATTTAGATATTTCTATTTTTTTTATTCTTTATAAAAAATTTTGATTAATACTAATCAATTTTTCTTATTTTAAAGATTTCCTTTTTATACTGATAACAATGCCAAAAATGACAAAAAGTCTAAACTTGAATTGCGATTCTCATATCTGGTTGCGACAATTAAGTGGAACGGAGCCAGCCTACGATTAAACCGTAGGCTTCATATCCAAAATCGTTGACCAACGTAGTGAAATGAGGCACACGCAACCTGGTTCATTTTAGTAAGCTATCTTAAAAATTTCGGATCAACCTAACAAGATTGAATTGAAATGTAAAGATTAATTTGTTTTGTTTTAATCTTTTTTTTATGGAATATAAAGAGGATATTGATAAAGCAAAGGAGCGAATGAATGCGTGGTGGGATCACGAAAAAATCATCGATCGTCCAGTTTTTAGTTATTATTATCCAACCAAACGAGGAAAAATGGGGGCATTTTTAGATGTTATGGGGGAAGATTGGACATTAGCTCGTAATCCTGATGGGATAGAAGAAGCTCTCGATGGTTTTGAACAAAGGGCAGGAGTAACTTATTTTGGAGGGGAATCAATTCCATCATATTTTCCAAATTATGGTCCTGGAATAGTGGCAGGATTTTTTGGAGTGACCCCACTATTTAAATCAAACACAGTTTGGTTCAGTCGACCAACAAAGCCAAATGAGATTGTTGATTTACTCGAGAGCGTTAAACTAAACCAAAATAACGAATGGTATTCCCGATTATTAAAAATCACGGAGTATGCTGCAAAAAGAGCAGGAAAACATTATCTTATTTCTCATTCTGATTTAGGGGGTGTTTTAGATATACTTTCCTCATTTTTAGGACCAACAAATATAATTCTCACCATGAAAAGAAATCCAAATATTATTGACACTTGCAGTACAATCATTTTAGAGAAGCTTCTAAAGGCTTATGATGATATGCAGGACGTGATAGAAAAACACTGTGATGGTTGTAATGGGTGGTTAAATGTTTGGTCCAGTAAAAGGTGGGCTCCATTGCAATGTGATTTTAGTGCCATGCTCAATCCAAAATGGTTTAAACGTTTTGTTCTACCCAATCTAATTGCTGAAACCGAGCATTTCGAGCATTCAATTTATCACATGGATGGCCCAAACCAAATACCCTATTTAGATGATTTTCTATCTATACCAAATTTAACAGGCATACAATGGGTACCAGGGGCAGGTAAATCTCCAATGGGATCGCCTGAATGGATGCCCCTCTATAAAAAGATTCAAGCTGCTGAAAAAAACTTGGTAATTGATGCTGCACCTGAACTTGTCTCATCAGTATATAAAAACCTCAACTCTAAAGGTTTGTATGTCCGTACATTTTACAGAACTGAGAATATTAAGAATTTCTACTTACCAAGCTTTCTTGGAGGAGAAGATGGCTTAATTATAAATGAAGCTAGGATTTGGTTTGAGGAACAAGGAAAGAATAAAATAATGAAGGAAGAATTGGACAAATTTTTAAGGTTGAGGAAGATTGAAGTAGATAATAAAGTTAGAAAAGATCTACTCAAGGAAATTAATAGTTCAATGTTAGATAAAAAATTTTTCTAAATATTCTCGAAGATAATAAAAAAAAATCCAATTGAGAGAATAACTATTTATACAAGAAATGTTCTAGTATACATGTGAATTATAATGAAAATTCTTTCAGTAAGAATAGATGATGATCTTGATCAAAAATTAAGCTTCCTAATGGCAAAATTGAAAAAAAATGATAAATCTTCTTACATCCGTCAATTATTAGAGAAATCTCTCACAGATGAAATGTTTGAAGTGCTTTGCAAAGAAGTTGGAGAAAAAAACATTAGTATTTGGAAAGCTGCGGAAACAGCAGGAGTCTCATTAAGAAGGATGATGGAGCATTTAAAGAGAAGAAATATTATAGGATATGATGAACAAGCATTAAAGGAAGATCTTGAATTTGCTTTAGATTAGACAAAAATTATGATCGGAATAATAAATGCATCACCATTGATATATCTAGGAAAAATTGGCGCAATTTCACTGATTCCTAAGCTCTTTACGCAATGTTATACTACTTTAATTGTTAAAAAAGAAGTATTAATAAATAAAACAGCACCCGAGCTTTCTATTTTAAAAGAAAGTTTTTCTAGCTGGCTTTTATTAAAGGAACCAACCAACGTTCAACTCGTTGATAGACTTAAGAAACTTCAAATTCATATTGGAGAAGCTTCAGTTATAGCTCTTGCAAAGGAACTACAAGATAAAAAAGATGAGAATATTATCATCATTGATGATTTAGCAGCAAGAGAGATAGCTAGAACATTAGATTTAGCAGTTACTGGAACTATTGGTGTTTTAATTAAAGCTTTGGTTTCAAAATTAATCTCAGTAGAAAAATGTAAAAGTTACCTCCAAATTCTCATAGAAAATACTACTTTTAGAATAACTTCTGCCATGTATTCAAAAATACTTAAACAAATTGAAAGCTTTAAATAAAAAAGATTATAAAATAAGTGGATATTTTCTATATTTTTCTATTGCGGCTCTCATCGCTAAAATATTCTCCCAAGGTATGTTTAAAATGTCATGACTCGGTCCAACTATAAAACCACCGCCTTTTCCAGCACTTTTTATAGTATTTCTTACATTTTCTTCAACATCCTTGGGAGTACCATAAGTTAAAACGCCTGAAGAATCTAATCCTCCCATAAAACATAAACGATCTCCTAACGATTCTTTTAACCCTGGTAGATCCACACCTGCCGTTGCTTCTAATGATTGTATGCAATCGAGTCCTGCATCAACTAAATCGGGTAAATATTGATCGCATTTCCCACAAGAATGAAGTACGACTATTACACCTCTTTTTTTGCATATATTGTAAATCCTTTTGTGATAGGGAAGGATAAATTCTCGAAAAACTTTTAAAGAAAAAAATCCATTGTCTTTATATCCCAAATCATCGCCAAACATAACTATATCAACACCAACTTCAGCTAGTCGTTTAATTATTTCAATATTAACCTTCGTGTACTCATCCATGATTTCATGAATAAAACTGGGATTTTTTCGTATATAATACGCAAAACGAGAAAATGTAATGCCCCCTATCAAAACTTCAGAGGGATTTATGGGTAAATTTGCCATAGGGTAGAAATAAGGAGCAAGTGCTTCAACAAACCGCTCCCATTTCTGAGAGGAGTATTTAACTCTCTTGTTGATTAACTCTGTTGGTCTTCCATATCGATCCCAATAAGAATGTAAGATTTCTGGGGTTTTAAAATAACCTCCAACGTACCAAGCATATTCTAAACCCGTGTTTGGTTGTTTTTCAGTTCTATATAATCTTCCATCCATACGATTTAAACGACAATTTGGATACTCTGGAGGTGCATTTTCATATCTAATTTTGATCTTGGTTTCTCCAAAAGGATCCATTCCCCAGAGATCAACATTCCAAAAGCGTGGTTCCGTAATATAATATTTGATGTTGGAAATATTATCTTCTACATAAGAACGATGACGCTCCATTTCTCCAGATTCTTTAAAAGCTTGGAAAGAACGCCCGGTCTGTTCAAATCCAAAATAATGGACGGGTACCATATCTGGTTCGCCATCAAGCTCGAGAGTTTTAAAGACCCGCTCGCGTTTCGATAATACCATATTAATATCTTAAATATATTTTTAATGGGAAAATGAATGATGTTAATTAGGATTATTGATATATCTAAGAGTTATTTTTAAAAAAAAATTGCTATTTTAATTTATTCCAGTCATTACTATTGTAAATGTATGACCAAGTATCACCAAGACAAGTATTTACATCTCTGGATCCTCCAAAAAGGATAGACTTACCAGTTCCAGGGATATTTACAAAAGAAGCAAACAACCTTTTTACTGGAGAGGAACTTGGAAGCTCTTGAGTCCATTGGTTAGTAAAAGGATTGTAGGTCCAAGTATCATCCAACCCTTCTCCAGTTCCATCAGAACCTCCAAAAATGATTATTCTTTGTACGGTATCATCATAAGTTAATGATTCCCAATATCGGTTTGGTGGCTTAGTCAGCATAGTCAACTCCGCCCAAGAATTGTTAGAATAATAATACACCCAAGTTTCGTCGGTAATAGTTGAAGTACGCCCTCCAAACATAAAACCTCTTTGATTGATTGGATCATAAACCATAGGAGCCCCATAACGTCCCGTTGGTTTTATGGAAGGGTTGAGGTTTGTCCAATTGTTAGTGGAATAATTAAATGCCCATGTGTCATCTAAATGTCCTCCCGCGGATCTATATCCCCCAAAAAGTATCACTTTCTGAGCTTGTGGATTGTAGAAAATTGAAGCGCTTCCTCTATATGAAGGATAATTATCAGGAAATACCTGAGTCCATACCTGAGTTCGAGAATCAAATATCCATGTATCATCTATCCAATTATCATTTATGTCAATTCCTCCAAATAAAATTATCTTCTGAGCTATTGGATCATATGCCATCGAGTGACTCGATCTTGCCGTAGGATGTTGTTGGGGAAAAATTTCAGTCCATAAATTAACTATGGGATCATAAATCCAAGTATCATCATAATAGGTATATGAGCTACTATCTTGAAACCCTCCACCAAAGAGAATCAATTTGTTAACACTCTCATCATAAACCAAACCATAGCCGTACCTCGCTGAAGGTGCATTAATAGAAAATACTATTCCAATAGTAATAGATATACTACTAGCAATAAGAACACTGAGAGAAACTATTAAAATTTTAATTTTCTTTCTCATAGGTTTCTCAATTCAATAAATAATAGATTAAGTAATTAGTAAACTAAGTAAACTTATAAATTGATTAGAAATAGTAAAGCATTCTATTGAGTACAAAGGAAAAAAATATTATATAACGCAAGTAAACTGAGATTTTTAAATAAAAAAAAGTAATTTTTACTGGAATCAAGTCTATTTAAGTAATAGCTCGAACAAATATTTCTTTGCGGAAACTATCAAATATAAACATAGTTCCGATTATTAATATTATAGGTGAAGTAATATTCAACAGTTCTATTAAGAATATTTCTGTTTTAAAAATACTTCCCAATCCAATAAGAATTACACCTACAATTATTTTCAAGGATTTCTGTTTTGGCGTTCCTGTATTTTTTAAAAGTATAAGGAAGAATAAATAAGGAATAAATGAAGTCATTATCAAAAAATATAACAGTATTATATCTGGCAGACCTGTGAAACTTAAGAGAAGTACTATAATAAACGGGATTATTCCCGCAAAATGATGCCTTTCATAAGTAATCTTATTCATTACCTTCTCTAAATGTATGATTTTGTTCCAAAAGGGAATGAACAATAGTAAAATCCTGATTCTAAGTAGAAAATTATAAGTAACTAAATCTATTGGTAAATAATCTGAGAGAATTTTCATAATATTTTCAATAGCTATAATAAAAAAGAAGATTTCCCATGAAAATAAGTCGTTATAAAAGTGGAAGTCTTTTTCCTTAGAGAATTTCTTTGAAATGTAAAGTTTATTGATGATAATTAAAGCTATTAATATGGATAAAACCACATTAACTAAAAATAATAATGTACTGATAAGTTCAAAAGCCAATTTTATCCATCTACTAAATGAAATAATACAATTGGAATTAAATTTCCTTCAAGGGATACACGCTCATTATTTGCTTGATTTACTAAATTACTTGCCATATTATTTATCGACTGCTCAGCAGAATCGAGATTGAACAATTTTCTATATTTTTGATCATCCGGATTTGATATTATTTTCTTTTGCCATTTTAAACCTAGAGCGTTTGCTTGTAATTGTAACCCTGCTAAAGCCAATCCAGCCTCAACTTCGGCCCAATACTTAAGATTCATAACTCTGTGTAGTAATCCCGCGCAAGGCTTTTTTCGATCGATACATAATAATATAGCATAATTAGAGAAACTGGTATCAAACTCCTTTTCAATCTCAGCTCTAATGCCCTGAGAGTTAAATTTTTGTATAAAATGGTCGTATGTTATAGTTCCATCAACCTTAATCCATCTATTTAACGCAGAATACCCGACGGGATTATAATGATATGATCCCTTAGGGACAGTAGCAAGATCCTCTACATAAACTATTGGATATACCGCATATCCAGCACATCCCGATGCATGCACACGACCGTAACCATTTTTCTCTAATGCATCACGGTTTCCATGAGTTGCATGATCCGTTTCTCCTTGGCAAGCCCAGAGCAGTTGAGAGATTTGGTGTAAATTTGTATGGTTTGGTGCCTTTTTATCTACCAGGTTAAAAATTACATCATCTAGTGGAATACCTTTATACTTATTCTCATAGATTGCGCGGTCTTTGTAACAAGCTGGAGTGTCTAGTAAGATCGTACCCTCTTCTACTTTTTTTTGAGGAGGTTCTGC
>JAGXNZ010000401.1 GCA_019894655.1 Promethearchaeota archaeon
CCCCACATAGCGGGAGGCTAAACTAAATTTTTTTTATCTTCTCTTTATTAAAAATCTTATTATAATTCAACTTTCATCAAATCTTCAGCAAGCAAGGTATTTGGGAAGATTTCCTTAGCTTCTTCTAGTAATTTAATACTATCTTCTTGATACCTTGAGGATATGTGAGTTAAAATTAATTGTTTTGCCCCCATTTTTTTTGCATCAATTGCAGCATCAACGGAAGTAGAATGTTTTTTTTTTATTGCTATATCAGATAGTTCCTTTGAGAACGTCGCTTCGTGAATTAAAATGTCTGAATTTCTTCCTAATTCGATTAAATTTTCGCAGGGAACTGTGTCTCCTGTGTATGTCACTTTACGACCTGGTTGTTTTGGGCCCACAATCCCTTCTTCAAAAGGATCAATTTTTTTCCCTTCATATTCTATAATCTCCCCCTCTTGTAACTTTTTCCACAGTGTACTCTCAGGAATCCCGAATTCCTTAGCTCTTTCGGGGTTAAACTTGCCACTTCGTGGTTTTTCTATGAAAGAATATGCGAAAGCTAAAACTGAATGGTCTACTAAAGTATATTTAAGGGCATATTTTCTCCCATCAAATATGATATTTTCCTTCATATTCAATTTTTTAGTAGGTAATTCAGAGTCTAAGCCTTCATATATTATTACTTCCATTTGCTTATCATCTATTTCTATTACAGTAAAAGGATAATTAGGATTAAGGCCGAGCACTTTCCTATGAACAAATAAGTAGAGAAAAAGGTTTACTGGACCAAAAATAGTAACGGGAGCAGTTCTAGCGATGAGACTGAACCGAAATAGTAGCCCGGGAAGACCTATTATATGATCACCGTGATAATGGGAAATCAATATTTTTAACGGTTTATTTAACTTTAAACCTGCCTTAATAAAGTTTCTTTGGAGGTCCTCCCCACAATCAAATAATAAGATTTCATTTTTATACTTAAGAGCAGTTGAAGAGAGGTTTCTCTCTTCTACAGGTATTGCAGCTGAAGATCCCAAGATAATTAGTTCCATTTTTATGACTTACTCTTTCTTAATTGAGAGATTTCTAACCTTTGCTGTATATTTTGTTTGCTAAGATCGTCTACTAAACTCTGGAGTTCTTTGAGTCGTAATTTTATATCAGGATGGATTGCTTGCGATGTAGCATTTTGAGTATGGATTTGCATTTTAAGCGCCCCTATATCATCATTTAATTCATTTGTTTTTTGATCTTTTATTTTTATAAGGTTTTCTAATTCTTCGTATTTTCTTTTAATCCGTATAGCCTCAGTTTTTATTGTTATGCTTTCTTCCTCTTTTGTTTTTAGAGCGTTGTTTGCTTCTGCTAATTGCTGTTGCAGAAAACTCGCCATCTCTCTTTGTATTTTTAATTTTCCATTAGTCTCGCCTGGAGAAAGACTTTCAGAACTAGGTTTTTGACCTTGATTCTCCACAAATTGCTGTTGAAGAGATGCGATTTGTGATTTAGCTTTACTTAACTTACTTTTCAATTCTTCTACAACGGTGTGTAGCGAATCTGTGCCTGCTTCACTCTCTTGATATATGCTTGATGTGGTATTTTCTTCAATTATTTTATTCTTATACTCTAACTCGCTATTTAGTTGAGAAATTATATTTTGCATTTCTAATACTTGACTATTCTCTTCCGATCCCTTTTTGCCTTTATCTTTTTTTTCGTATTTTTCTAATTTCTTTTTTAACTCGTCGTTATGTCTTTTTACTTTATTTAGGTTATTTTGAAGTTCTTCCAAGAGATTTTTTGAGATATCGTTGAAGTGAGGTTTATCATCTAATTCTATATCGGAAGCAGTTTTTTCTATGTTTTCTGTAAGGTCTGCAATTTGATCGGTGAGCATTTCAATTTTTTTATCTTTTTCTTTTAAAATTTTATTATATTCGTCGCTTCCGATATCTTTACTTTTTAACCTTCTAATTATCGATTCTTGCTTTTTGATTTTATCTTGCAACTCCTGTAGTAATACATTTAAAGGAGCTTTTTCTTTCTCTCTAATTTCTTCTACACTAATAACAGAAGTATTACTATTCTTTTTTACCTCAAGCTCAAATTTCTTTTGTATTTCTATTTTTTCTTTTCGTAAAAAGCCCATACGATCCTTCAATTCGCGAATTTCTCGATCTTTTACGTCTAACTCAATATTTAACTTATCTTCCTTAGCTTTTTTCATTTTACTCTTCGGTGCGTTCTCATCGAACATTTCCTCGTATTTCATGATATCTACTTCATGACCATCAATTTTATCTAAGTATGCATGAATTTGTATCTCCTTTTTATCTAATTCAGCTTGTAAATCTTGGATTTTCCTCAATAGCTTTTCTTCTTCCGTCATTTCAGTATCTTACCGATTGATTAGAAAAAATAAGTTTATATATATTTCATCTATTTCGCTTTTTTAATATTTTTCTTTCTGATAACAAAATTACCAAATATCGAAATCTTTAATACTAAATTTTTTTATCTTTGAAAGAATCGGAAATAAACTTATATAATTAAAGGATAAGAAAGCTATAAATAATACCCCTATGATAATAATTGGTAACGATAGATTGGGTAAATAAACGCGATCGAATAATATTAACGAGTTTACCATCATTCCAATTCCCATACTCAAGAGCAAAGACGGAATGATCATGTAAAGAGCTTCTAAAAAGAGAATTTTCTTAATGGATTTATATTTAGACCCAACAGCTCTCATTATCAGAAAATCTTTCGCTTTTTCTAAAATATTACCTTTCTGATAATTATAAAGCGTAAAAATTGAGATTATTGCCATCATAACAATAATGAGCAAGGGATATAATGTTAGGAGTTCAAGATAAGAATAATTGTTCTCGAAAATTTGATTTAAATTGACAAAACTAAAGTTTTCTCCAAGGTTCCCTTGAATAATCGACTCAATATTTCCAATTATGTTGTTATATTCACTGGATTGCACTTTAAGCAAGAGAAGATTAATTTCATTCGAACTGAAATTCATATCTTCTTGCATGACACTTAAATCTACATACCCTGCAAAACCACTGTAAAAACTATCTATAACAACTGCAGAAATGTGAAATGGATGGCCTGTCCCTAATTCTTCAATTCTCATACTTTGATCGCGTGGATAATCAAATAGATTGTATCCTAACCCGTCCCCTATCATCATATTAACAGAATCTTCGTCAACAATGTATTCACCTTCAATCTCAAAATCTTGTATAATTTCACTTGCATTAAACCCTATTATTGGGATAATGGCTTTTCTATCTTGACCGATTGCCAAAGAACCACCATCTTCGAAAAGATGATATCCATCTAACTCAGTAACATTAAAAAAATTGATTAATCGCTGGTCAATTCTTTCTATTTCAGTATAATTAGTTAATTCTTCAACTTTAGAGAGATTAAACAGGTAATTCGGGTTAAGAAAATCAATATCATTTTGAGTTACCAGAATATCTGGATTCGAGAACATCTCATACATTGTAGTATAGTTTTGAAGGACATCTTTATGTCCTATTGCAACTATATTTGTTCCTTGCGATTTCTTAATCCATTCTTGAGAAGAATTCTGTAAAACAGTACTACCTAGTCCTAAAGAAAAAATAATTAGAGAAATAGTAGTAAATACAATTAAATATCTCTTAAATTCCCCCTTCCTTCTAAGTGTATTTAGAACTGATATTTTAACATTATACCCGATTAAGCTTAACCACTTTGGAATTATTGATAGTTTTTTTGAAGCGTCGTAGTCCGAAGGGATATCCTTCGAAAATAATTTAATTGTGTTTTGTGTTCCTAATTTCCTTAACACGACTCCAGTAAATAGAAAGATCCCAATTAAACATGATATGAACAGAATAGGAGTATAGATAACATCAACTTGAAAGGTCGCTTGGACTCCTAAAAGTAAAGCTATAAAGAAGAAAATTACATATAAAATAAATCCTAATATCGCTCCAATGACAAAGCCAATAAAAAAAACCACATAAACTTCTGTTAAATAGAAACCATATAATTTCTGTGGGATTGAACCTACTGCCTTCATGATCGCAATATCCCGTTTTTTGGTTATAATCAAGGTACTGGTAACGATAATAACAACCACAAAAGCTAGGATGAGCATAAGTATAAGCACTAATAAAGTAAAATCAATAAACACTTTGCTAATTCCGCCTGAAAAAAAGAACATATTTTTATAATCATACGATATAAAACTGTTAAAACCTATCGATGAGGTGAAATTAATTAAAAATACAGTGAACGCGATAACTAAAACTATCATCATTGTATAAGAGAAGGTCGTACCACGTTTCCTATAGAAATCTTTTAACGCAAAATCTAGCGAAATTTTAACAGCACCGTTTTTTTTAATTTTCTGCTTGCGAATTAACTAGTTGCTCATTTACGATTTTACCGTCTTCAAAAGTTATCACACGGTTTGCGAGTTCTATTAAGTAATCATCGTGAGTTGCAATTATAATAGTTTTACCTTCTCGTTTCATATCGCTAAAGAGATCTCTTATAAATAAGCTCGTTTTTTTATCTAGATTTGCTGTTGGCTCATCTGCAATAATAGTAGGGGGATCATTCGCTAAAGCCCTTGCTATAGCAACCCTCTGCTGTTCACCAGCAGATAGCTGGAAAGGTAGGTGCTCTCTTCTGTCCCCTAAACCCACTTTTTTCAAAAGATTTAATCCTCTTTCTCTTTGCTCTTCTAAGCGCATTCCAGCTAATCTCATTGGAAAAATTATATTTTCTTCAGCCGTAAGAGTGCTTATAAGATTATAATTTTGAAAGATGAATCCTGTATTTATCAACCTAAAAGTAGCAAGGGATTCTTCTTGCAAGTTAGAAATCTTGACTCCACTAGAGTATATTGACCCCTTATTTGGAGTATCCAATCCTCCAATTAAATTTAATAGCGTTGTTTTTCCTGCTCCTGAGGGTCCTTTAATAATAACGAATGTGGATTCTTTAATTCTTAATGAGAGATCATCGACTGCTCTCACTATAAAATCGCCAATTTCATAATCCTTAACTAAATTAATAGCCAAGATTAAAAAGTTTCCTTCTTTTATCTCCTTAATAACTGCGGTATCCTCTATATCTGGATCCTTTTCGATAAATTCATTCTCCATTTTTAACCAGTAAAGTAAATCTTCTTCTAATTCTTTTTTTTATAGTTCTTCGTTATTTAAAACCTTATGCCATCATTTTACGCTTAAAGTCAATATTAGGTGAAATTGACAGATCAGACAAAAGTTTATATAGTGCCATGTTATAATGTATTTTAGAGAGGAAGTCGCAAATAAAAATATCCCCTAATTTCCTAATTTAAATGGTAACGTACGGAACTAAATTTTATCCCAAAATCTTTACCTCATTATGAGGTTCAATTTCCGACTTCTCTCTATCTCCTTTTTTTAGACGACACCTTACATTATTGTCCA
>JAGXNZ010000069.1 GCA_019894655.1 Promethearchaeota archaeon
TATGCGTAGGGATATTAAGAAATCTTAATAATCTTTGGTTTTAGCTTAATTTTAAAAAAAGATAAAAATAATATGTTTATTTAATATTTAGGAGTTATTTCTCTCTCCACTCAGTTGAGCATTCTCCACAACGATACTTTTTTCCGTAAATGCGGGGATAGTCTAAAATTATATTGCTTTTATCAATACTCTCGTGGATCATCTTTTTATCTTCGATACCACACTTAGGGCATTTTCTACGGCTATCAGATTTTTCTATGGTTAAGATTGACTCATCACTAGAACCAGGAATTCCTGGACCTGCGCTAGAAGCACTGGATTCCTTAAGTTGAGCAATATCAGCTTTTATCTCATCCGCAGTTACTTCCTTTACCTCTGATTTAAATTCGGGTTGAATTTCTGCTGCTTCTTTATCGGCTTCAGTTTCAGGTTCTAATATGGATTCAGCTCTTAATTGAACTGCATCTGATTCTTTGTAATCTACACCACGATCTATTGCTGCTAAGAATTCAGCATCGTCTCCCTCTTCGAATATTTTCTCATTTTGCGCTCCTGCTCTTTCTGCGTCAATATTACGTGCCCATTGACCGGCTTTAACTTTCTCTTTAACATTGCAAGTTCTTCCTTGCCATATATATACTTTATTACCTAAATCAGCAACGTAACAATCTTCAGAATCTAACGAATCTTTGGAAAAAGGAACTTGAATCATTTTCATGGAATTAATACCTTCAAATTCTTCGGCCGAAACGCGGTAGAGAATATTGCTCCAATCTTCAAATCCTGCCCAATCCCCGGTAGATACATCTTTTAGCAGTGTTTTTGCGTAATTTTTTTCAACAACCTTCATCGCACCCATCGAACTTATTATTTTCATAAAATCGGGAGTTTCTTGGTTTTCATCTACCGTAATAATTTTAGCAGCTCCACCTCTTTGCTGGTCTAAAGTTCGAGCTTGAGCTGCTCCTGCTGTTTTTTCATCTACGCTACATTTGCTCCCAATCCACACATATATTGTATTACCATTATCTAGAACGTAAACATCTCCAGTAGAAAATATTGGTTTTGAAATTTCCTTAAGATTACCTTGTTCTACTAAATGTAAAATCAACTTTTTTCAACACTTTTTTTAGAAATTTTTATATTAATTATAAAAGTTAATCTTTTTAATTGCATGTAAAAACAAACAAAAGCAAATGGAGTGATATATAGAAAATATTAGAAATAAATTAAAAATCTTCTAGTGCTTTGTCAATTCTACTTACGAATTCTGGAATCTTTTTTATATCAATTGAGCAGTAAGCTATTCTAATCCCATTGATATTATCATGTTGTTTTTCGATAGGAATTACGCCTACTTTATATTTTTTTAATAGATGATCCGCAAAGTCATTCGCTTTGATTACTTCTGGGTTTAAGTTAACAAATATAAAGAAACCTCCGGCATTAGAATCTACCGAAATGTTTTCATTTTTTATTTTCTTAAACTCAGCATTAATTTTTTCATATCTTTCTTTAAGAAGATTAATAACTTTTTCTCGTTTTTGTATCAGACCATCCATTCCAATATCGTCAAAGAGCTTAAGGACTAGGCTTTGGTAAAAATGGTTAGAATTTGAGATGGTAGTCCTAATTAAGCCAGAGAGTTTGTTATCGAGTTCGGCTTTTAAAGTTGTTAATTCTTGTGCGTTTTTAACCCAGTGAGGTTTTAATCCAATTGTAATGAATCCAATGCGCCCCCCATAAAGTAACAACTCTTTAGTAATTCCATCTAACTTAATTGGAATTATGTCCTCCTCTAGCTCGTGCAATGCGTAGAAGATCGAGCGATTAATGACTTCATTAGAAAAAACATAGGGTTCGTATGCGTCATCTACTAAAATTATGATCGGTTTAGAGATATTTTTTTGTGCTTCTTTTAAAGCATCAAGTATTTCATCCAATTCTTCCTGATTAGGGATGTAACCCGTAGGATTATTAGGAAAACCCAGAATAAGAATAATTTTTTCTTGAACCTTTGATATTTCATAAATAGCGTTTTTCATTCCAGTAATGTTGAAATTTTCACCTGATAATAAATCAAATGATTTAATTTTGGCTCCGATTAATTTCTCAACGATGTTATCATAATTTCCCCATCTCTTATTGGGTGATATAATATAATCTCCCGGATTTAGGAGCAGAGAACAGCACAAGAATATCCCATTTGTTATTCCCGTAGTAACTACAGGTGTGGTAATATAGGATTCAAGTTTATTTAGTTTATCTTGCTCAAAATCTAAGGTATAACAAGATTTTTTGACTATCCAATTTTTCCAAGATTTTTTTAATTCCTCAAGCCCAGAAATCTGAGGATATGTTACAAATTCGTTCACGTTCAATTTAGTGTAATTTTTTATATCTTCTAGATATAACGGAACCCATTCGGGAGCTCCTCCCTCAATAAAATCTTCCTCGAAACCAAAAGCAGCTCCGAGAGTGCCCATAATTTCTGCTTCCTTTTTTGCTCTTCCAGACCAATAAAAAACTCCTTGAGGCAAATAAATACGTTTTCCTAGTTCTGATAATGCATTATAGAGAGGGGTTTTTTTTACAACTTCAAACTCCATGATATTTAATCTAATAATTCCTCGAATAAAAATTTTTAAGCCGAATTATACAGGCTTTTATTAACCATTTAAGAATTTAGAGTATTCTGGAACAAAATTCATAAAGAACGACCTAAATAGTGAATTTAAATAGAACTGAAGATATATAATCTCATATAAATAATGAAAATAATAAGAGAAGTCGCATCTAAAAATGTCCGATAAAGAAGTTTCTGAACAGAATAAGGAAAAAGAAAACATTATAGTCAAAGGTTGGAACGAATTTGTTTCAAACATAACAAAGGGGTACAATAATTTCCAGAAAAGTATTGAAGAAAGCACAAAGAAGAATACAGAATTGTGGAATCAGAATCAAGATAAGATTAATAAATTTTTTGATGATACTAAGGAAAATTGGGATGCCACTATGAAAGATTGGGGAACTGAAATAATAAAAAGACATAAAGAAAATGTAGATTCATGGGATGTTAATCTTGAAAAAATTAACGAGTTCTTTGAAAATAACCAACGATCGTGGGAGAATAAACTAAAAGAATGGAGTGCTGACTTCGAAAAAAGTCAAATAGAAACTAAAGAACAGTGGGAAGCAGGAAAAATGAAAATTAGCGAAGATATAAAGAATTGGCAAGATAAATCTAAAAGAGATTGGGAAAAAGGACTGAAGACTTTCCGACGCGAAATGATGAAAGGATCGTATATGTTCTTGTTATTTATGATTCCTATATTGGTTGTGGTGTTTATAATCGTTGCTTTAATCACTCGATTATTTGATTATTAAACTTTCAGTTAAGGCCTGTTTGAGACATGTTAGAAATATTTTTCCTTTCCTTTCTTGTTGCTCTTACTGGAGCTTTATCTCCAGGACCACTTTTAACCTTCACAATTTATAAGTCACTAAAACAAAAAAGAGGGTATATGGCATCGATTTATATTCTTTTAGGACATGCTACTATCGAGTTTACTTTAATAATAGCCTTACTTGCTGGAGCTTCCTTGATTTTTCAAAATATTATCTTTTTAACTTTAGTCGGATTTATAGGGGGAATGTTCTTGGTTATCTATGGAATTTTTGCAATAAGGGGGGTTTTAAAATCTGATTTTGAAACTAGTTTCACTTTCGAGAAGAATACAGTAAAAGGATATAAAGGGAATAGTTATATAGGCGGAATTTTAGTTAGTTTGTCGAACCCTTTTTGGACGTTTTGGTGGGCTGTGATAGGGCTCTCCTTGATGGTGAGTTTTGATATCACGCTTTTCATGCCTATAGAGATGCTATTATTCTTTATAGGACACGAGTTAGGAGATATAGTCTGGTATTTACCTATTTCTATATTCGTTTATTATGGCGGAAAATCCTTGAATCCAAGAATATACAAATATGTTTTGATAGTTTGTGGTGCTTTTATGATTATTTTTGGTATCTACCTTACCTTAAATATAGTTTTCAATCCGCCTACCATTTGAAAACCGCAGTTATTTATATTCTAATTTAACAAGCAAAAATACCCTAGTATCACATATATATAATTAGATTTTTTGATAACTGAAAATTAAGAGCTCAAAAAAAATAAAGCATTTGCAAATATAAAAAGAAATTGCTTTAATTGCTATATCTTTGTGATATTTAAAATTTAAATTATAAAAGGAATCACCGGATAAATTATGGACGATAAACAAATGATCAACTGTCCTGTATGCAGGGTGAAATTCATCCCCAGAACATTTTACCCAGATGAAGCCATTTTTTCTACTCATGACGGGAAAAAATTATCCGGATTTAATGGATACATTAGTTCAAAGACAGTAAAACCTCCAGAAGTGATCTTAAGCTCTTGGGTAACTTACTGCCCTTCATGTAATTACATTTTACGCTTTGTTAAAGAAATAGTACGAAAAGAAAAAATCGTTACTCAACAGTCGAGTCCATCGGAAGTCAGCGAAAAATATAATAGCTATTATTACGGGTTTCCATACGGAGACTATTCACAACACTTAAAGGAAATAATAACTAAAGTAAAAAATAAAATAGAAAACGAACTTAAAGAATTGAATTTTAACATATGGGAAGACTTATACGAAATTGACGATAACTTTAAGTTCCTCGTGAGGTTTTTTGCTAGTTTAGAAAATTATTGCAACCGTAATTTGGGAATGGTAAATGACAAAAACATGGCAAATAAAATAAAAAAGTTAAATTTGCCAAAAGAAATAGAGATACCTATGTTACAGCTTAACAATATCAAGGATGGTATTGTGAAAGGAGATTATGAATTATCGAGTGATGATGAAGATAATATTGACAATATATTAGTAGTGTTTGTTTTACATCTAATTAGTAAACACATCCAACCACTCATCGATAAAAAACAATTGGAAAAAGGATATGAATTCATCAAATTTGAAGATTTTGAACTTCAAATCAAATCATACTTAGGTAACTATCTCTATACAAACTTCAACAACGACCCAAACTCAGCTAAACAAATTCGACTATTTTTAAGCGAACTCTATAAGGAAATTGATGTTTAGCGTCGTTTAACCTTTATTTTTGCCGTTAATTGTTGGCTTGTATATTTCGTACATTGTCATTCTTATTATCAATTCTCGAACCAAGCATTGATTCTATATATAGATTCAGATATATCAGTTCGAGGTCAAGAAGTATCTGATTTTATCAAATTCGAAGAAAAATAGAATGGTAATTACGGATCACATCTTTGTTATTCGCTCTCAAATATCTTCAAATTTGGGTCTAAAAAGTTATTTTGGCACATAGGACATGAATTATGTTTAAAAAGCCAGTCTGCTACGCACAAGTAATGGTATGTACTCCCACAAAAAGGACAAGTAATCAGCTTATCTTTAACGAAGTTTATATATTTATGGCATACCGTACACTGGACGTTAGATATTGAGACGCCTTGCCTTATTTTAACTTTATTAGTTAAAATTTCTTCTAATTTTGAACGTTCGAGTTCATAAAGGCCTAAGCTTGAGGTAATTTGATTTGTTTTTGAGGTAATTTCGGATATTCGTTCTTTTAGTTCATCCTCTGATAATCTGGTTGCTAAAAATGATGATAACGCAAAATTAAAGGGTAATCCTTCGAAATTTTCTGTCTGCTTAGTTATTTCTGTTATTTCTGCGAATAAAATAGATTCCGTGTCTATTAAGTCCTTAAAACTTTTAAAAATTTTATTCATTAAGACAGTTAATAAAAAGGAAAGCTGATTTTTCTTGCGATTAAAGTTATCTTCCCAATGTTTTATAGTGGCATAGATATCAATGTCGCTTTCTTTATACGCATCTAACTTGTTGTACACTTCAGTTTTAATTTCGTCTAATTTTAATTTATAATTACTTAGAAGGTCTCTAATTTGTTTTAATTGAGGTAATTCTTCTTTAATTATCATGGAAGTCTCATTTTCGTAAGAGTTTATCATTTTATTTACCTCGGCAATCTTAGTGTCCACGAAACTTCTTACATCTACCCGAAAACTCTCGTCCTTAATGTTATTCAAATAATTTACATACTCTTCTTTACGTCGAATTACCTCAGAAATAATATTTGCTAGCGTTTTCTTTAGATTTGCGGTAATGTTTGTATAGGGTTTTATTATTATATCAAAATTGATTATCCAAGTATCGATTTCGTCTATTTTTGCTGCGAAATCATCAACTTTATCGTAATTTAAATTAATTATTTTTACAAATTCCTCGGGATCGCTTATGTCATTTATCCCTCCCTGAAATTGTTTATCTAAACCCTTAAAATATAAATCGACTATTTTAGGGAGAATTTCTGTAATTTTCTGAGACATTATACTCTCTAAATTTAGTTTTCCAATTCCATGACCGTTTAAATCGTATTTTTGATCTAACTCTTCTATTTCTTGAAAAGTCTCTCCTAATATATCTTTGATTAACTCAATAACAACTGGACGCATTTTTTTTTTAAATTCTCAATTGTTTCTTTCCTTTCCAAGACGTTTACGAACTTATCCCCCTCATATTCTTCAAATATCTCATTATAATAGAACAAATATATGAAATCGTTATAAATCGCTGTCTTGTCGTCAAATTTGCTTAAGAAAAAATTAAGCAACTCGTTAAAATGAAAGGATAGCATAACATCTTTACGAGATTTAATTTTTTTAGTTGATTTAGCATCGAATAAGCTTTGTAAATAAGCTTTCAGTTCTTCTATTTCTTCCCATATCCCTAAATTGCTCGGGATATCGTTTAATTTAAAGCCCAGATTTTTAATTTTATTTGCTTCAATCCATAAATATGTATTGTTGTTGTAGAGGTTATCTGTCTTTTGAATGTTTTTCTCGAGAATAGGAGTAAATTCATTAATGTCAGTTTGTAATTCTTTACTAATTTTTAAAAAATCATCTAGAAATTTGTTATTCTTTATGATTCGTTTAACATTTCTCCCATTAGAATTTAAATTTGTTAAGTTGCTTGAGACCAGCTTTAATTCGCTTATGATTTCCTGTTTCAACGCGATATAATCTCTTTTTGAACCAGAAAATAAGTAATTTTCACTAAAGCTTTTAATCTCCTTGTAATACTTTAAATATAACTTAAAAACATCAATCTTGAATTCAGTTATAAGAAATTCGTCGATTTCTTGCGAATCAACTTTCTCAGATTTAATGATTGTTATTTTTTTTTTCAAGTTTAAAATTTCATTTTTACTGTATCCTTTTACCTCTCTGTAACCTTCAAAAGAATTGTTGATCAGACGCAAAGAAAATCACCTTAATAACAATAAA
>JAGXNZ010000402.1 GCA_019894655.1 Promethearchaeota archaeon
GCTATATCTTTAACCTGTATCTTTCTAGCGGTAATATCGTTAAATATCGTATACCCTAAAATATGATCGTACGCTTTGTTAGCTTTTACATACTTACATTTATCTTTTATAATAAAAGCTAGTTCTATTTCGTAATCAACCCGGTTATACTTACGATTGTTAAATATCCATTGTGGATAAATAATTGGTTCACCATCTGGGATAAGACAGTTTAAAGTCTTTGGAAAAAGAACTGGTTCTTTTGGTACTTCTAACTTCGTTTCTTCGATATGATCCATATAATTCGTTCCAATGCATATTATCTTTGTAGGATTTATTGAATAGTCTCCTATATTTAACATAAGATTATGTTCTACCTACAATTAATTGATTAAACGATAAATTAAATAAACTTATATTACTTATAGATTTGATGGAAAACAGTGAGCTCTTAGATCCTAAACGCAACTAAGAAAAAGCAAGAGTAATAAATCAATTAAAAGGAATTCATGATTTTCAAGGAAAAAAGATATTAAGACGATTGATTCAAGTAGTGGGTTTATATCAAATGGATGCAAAAGATTTAAATAATAATAGAGAAGAAATCGAAAGAAAAACTCTGATCCAATCAAATCTAACAAAAAGAGTTGCTACTTCAGCCATTTTAATGGCCGTTGGAATTATTTTAGCATTGTTTAATCCTTTTGCGTTCGTTGAACTCTTAGGTGGTCCAAAAATTTTCCCAATGGCACACTTTATTAATGGTATTACTGGAGTTTTGATTGGAGTTTCATTCGCTTGTGTAACTTCTTTAGGAATTGCAATATTTAGATACCCTGTTGGGATTGGCTCAATCCACGCATTTCATGGGGGAATTTCGGGAGCCTTCGTTGTTGGATTGACGTCTTATATTTTGCGGAAGAAAAAATCCAATTATGTGGAATATGCAGCACTAACAGAACCTATAGGTACGGTATTTATCGCGGCAACAATTGCCAACATTATATCTCCTGTGCACCTTCTCTATTGGTGGGGTGTATTTGCTGCCGCAAGTATACCAGGGTCTATTTTAGGTTTTTTGATGTTGAAATTTCTAAAACGACAAGGGATTTCTTATAAAGATTTCTTTCAAGAATGAAAAGATTTGTTTTTTTATGAGTTTTTCTGATAAGATAGATTATAGCAGCCTTAAGGGTCTCCATACACTAATTTATGGAGAGATAAATACAGGCAAAACCTTCTATACTGCAAAATTTGTCCAATATCTTTTAGAAAATAAAAAATTTGAACCCAAAAAGATAAGCATTTTAGATTTTGCTCCAAGAATTACTTACTTTAACAATTTAAAGATCGGTGGAAGAATACAAGATTATTATGAAGCTTGTCTAAAATGTAATATAATTAATTTTGTAGGAGAAATTATTCCCCCTCGCTTAAACGCAAAGAATAAAAGTGAAGTTTATTCAAATATCTGTAACAATTTTAAAAAAATATATGAGATTATAGAAAAATATAACAATAACCCAACTCCAGTATTAATTATCAACGATGTCTCAATCTATTTGCATTTAGGGAGCAATAAATACTTAATTAACACGATAAATAAATCAGATACTTTTTTTGGAAATTCTTATTATGGATCATCAATTAGCAGTAATTTCTCGAAATTATTAAGCATCATAGAAAAGAAAAAAGTTGAATTTCTTATAAAAAATGTCGATAACTCTTTTACAACTAATTAATCTGTTTTTCTATTGTTATTTTATTACTTTCCTTTTAAATTATAATTATAAATGATAATAATGACTTCAGATATTTTCAATCAAACACCAAATTGGTATTTTAGGACAATAAATTTAATCAAAATAATACGAAATTATTAAGGTGAATAATCGTATGTCTGGTTTAAAAGGAAAAACTGCTTTTATTACGGGAGCAAGTCGAGGAATAGGGAAAGCAATAGCTATGAGACTAGCTGAAGATGGCGCGAACATAGCCGTAGTAGCTAAAACCAAAGATCCACATCCAAAACTACCTGGAACTGTGTACTCAGCTGTTGAAGATATTGAATCTGTTGGAGGTAAAGGTATTCCTTGCATTGCTGATATAAGATTTGAAGAACAAGTTCAGTCAGCTGTAGATACGACGATTAAAGAATTTGGTGGGATAGATATCTTGATTAACGATGCTAGTGCGATAAGTTTGACTCCCACTCTAAAAACTCCAATGAAACGATTTGATCTTATGTTTTCAGTTAATGTTCGTGGAACTTTTTTATGTTCAAAGTTATGTATCCCATATTTAAAAAAATCTGATAATCCTCACATATTAAATCTCTCGCCTCCTTTAAATATGGACTCAAAATGGTTTGCTCATCATGTAGCTTATACCATGTCAAAATATGGGATGAGTATGTGTGTTCTTGCGATGGCCGAAGAATTTAAAAAAGATGGGATAGCAGTTAACGCTTTATGGCCAAGAACTGCAATTGCTACTGCCGCTGTAAAAAATTTATTAGGAGGAGAAACAGCGTTCAAACATTCAAGAAAACCTGAAATCGTAGCTGATGCTGCGTATATTATTTTAACAAGACCCAGCAGAGATTATACAGGTAATTTTTTCATTGACGACGAAGTGTTAA
>JAGXNZ010000070.1 GCA_019894655.1 Promethearchaeota archaeon
ATTAAAAGTTACGATTTCTGCTTAACTTTTTGAATAATAAGATTTCGAACATCTTTAAATTCAGAAAGCACTACAATTCCTTCCATAGTTTTCAATTTCTTAATGTTTTCTAATTCGATATCCCTTATTTTCAATGATAACAGTGATCCATCAGGTCGATAAGTTTTAATAGGTTCAGATCCTTGATCTGAGGGAAATATATAAACAGTTTGCCCACCCTTAATCGCTTGAGCAACGCAATTAGTAATCAGTGTATCAGCAATTCCGTAAGCAACCTTAGCAACAGTATTAGCAGAAACAGGACTTACTAAGAACAAACCATATTTTCCAAGTTGTAAGGGACCAGCATAAAAAGGAATATTAGGTGTTTTCTCCACTTTAACTTTTTCTACTACTTTTGTTAAAGGTAACCACTTCCTGTACCATTTTACAACAGTCGCACCTTCTTTGGATAATATTACTGTTAGTTTTACGCCATAATCTTCTTGTATTTCTTTCATCAAATCAATTGATTCTTGAAGCAAGAAACCTGTTCCCGTAATACCCCAAAGCATTTTTAAAATTAATAATCCACTCCTCTAATCAAATAATGTATATGGAAATATACCTTTTAAAGAATTTACCTTTACATATAAAACCTAATGGTAAGAGTTATTAGATTAAGTATGATATTTATTAAAATAGAAGAACCTAAAAAAAGTACTCTTTAATAATTATGAATACGCCCAGGTACGTTTATCTAGATTATGCTGCAACTACTCCTATGGATCCACGAGTAATTGAAGTAATGAACGAACATTTTATAAATTCCTACGGAAATTCTTCAAGCTTGCATTCTATTGGTCAAAGAGCTGCACAAACATTAGTTAAATCACGAGAAACCGTAGCATCTTTAATAAACGCAAAAAAAGATGAGATAATATTTACTTCCTCAGGTACGGAAGCAGATAATATTGCGATTTTAGGTGTTGCGCTTAAAAATCAAAATCGTGGTAAACACATAATCACATCAGCTTTAGAGCATCACGCAGTTGAAAACACTTGTAAAAGTTTAAAGAAGAGGGGTTTTAATACAACATTCTTACCAGTTGATAAATATGGTTTAATAAATCTAAGAGAGCTGGAGGATATGATTACCAACGAAACGACTCTTATTAGCATAATGTTTGCTAACAACGAAATAGGAACAATTGAACCAATTAAAGAAATTGGGGAAATTGCTAAGGAACACGATGTTATCTTTCATACTGATGCAGTTCAAGCGTTTGGGAAGATACCTATTAATGTTGATGAGATGAATATAGATTTACTTTCTGCCTCCGCTCATAAATTATACGGTCCTAAAGGAGTCGGAATTTTATATATAAAAAATAAAGGTATTAGAGAGGGTTGGGGGAAATATATCGAACCTATAATGTTTGGTGGGGGTCACGAAAGAGATATGAGACCAAGCACTGTAAATGTTCCAGGTATAGCTGGATTCGCTAAAGCAGCAGAAATAGCTAAAAATGAAATGACAAAAGAGATTGAAATTCAAACCAAATATAGAGATAAGATTATAAAAAATGTGTTAGAAAAGATCACAGATTCATATCTAAACGGACATCCTACTAAAAGATTGCCCAATAATGTTAATTTGGGTATAAGATTTATAGAAGGAGAATCGATCGTGTTAGATTTGGATTCAGAGGGCATAGCAGCATCTACAGGATCTGCTTGTTCATCAAAATCATTAGATCCATCCCATGTTCTATTAGCTATAGGTTTGAAACCTCAAGAAGCTCATGGGTCATTAAGGGTGACAGTTGGAAGGTTCACTACAGATGACGATGTAGAGTATTTTTTGGAAAAATTACCCCCTATAGTCGATAGGCTTAGAAAAATGTCACCTCTTAAAAGTGAGTAATAAGTTATTATCATAACCAAAACTAAGTGATAATTGACATGAATTTAAAAAAAACCCTTGCTATAATAATATTAATTGGCGGTAAGAACATCAAATTCGGAAATGAGTCTGCGGCTGTTTTAGATGTCCTTGGAAAACCCTTGATTCTTCATCAGATAGAAACGCTTTCTAAATTTGATGAGGATGTGTTCTTAATAGCTCATTCAGAATATCAAATTAACTCCTATTATAAAAAAATAAAGTTTCCACGAGATATTAATTTCGCCGTGGACGAAACAGAAATTTTAGAAGATAAGGAGCTAAGAACTCCAATGTTAGGTATTTATTCTGGTTTTAAAGAGTTAAATAGATTAGGATTCGAAAAAGGGTTTCTTCTATCTGGAGATATGCCTTTAATCAAACCGAAAGTAATTGAACTTATGATTAATTCAGTGAAAGGATATGATTGTAGTATTCCAAGATGGAATAACAGTTATTTAGAACCTCTATTTGCGATTTACCCGGTTAATAGTACTTTTGAACTTGCGAAAAAATTAATTCAAGAACACAACTACGCTCTAAACAAGATAATCGATGAATCCTTAAATATCAATTACATATCAGTTGAAGAATCTATAAAGCCACTCGATCAAAATTTAGTTTCTTTAATCAATGTTAATAATCCAATCGATCTTGAAAAGGTAATAAAATTATTCCAACAGTAGTTTACTTATATCGTAATTTTAAAACTTCTAATATTTAATATATCTTTTCAAATGATTTTTTTAGCCAAAATTCAATCGAAAATCGAAATCGTTTTTTTTCTTGTAAAATTGTTAATCTTAATGGTTATTGAGGAATATAAATATTTAGAAAAAGCAATAGAACTCGAAAAAAGGGAAGAAATTGGTTCTGCCTATAAAGTTAAGTCATATAGTGAGAAAATGACACTAATGGAAAAGAAGGAAATTCCTCAAAAACCTATCAAAGATGTATTAAATCACTTATTCACTGAAAATGAAGAAATAACAGCAAAAACTAAAAACTCCATTTCAAAAATAATATACTCACCAAACGACAGAATCATTATTCTAATCACAAATTTTGGACAAGATATTATTTGGAAGAGAAATAAACTAATCTTTTTGTACGGTTGGTTTTTTTATGTTTCCAAACCAAAAACAAAATCTCCTAAACAAAAAAAAGAAAAAAAAAAGAAAGAACCTAAAAGAGAAGAAAGAACCATAAGCAAAGAAGTACTTGAGCTCGGAGATTTGGCTATTCCGTTAAAGGAAAAAGAGAACATGCGTTCGCTATATCATAATAAA
>JAGXNZ010000071.1 GCA_019894655.1 Promethearchaeota archaeon
ACTTTCTTGACCGCTTTAATTAATTCGTCAGAAATTTCTCTTAGAAAAAGGGAAATTACTTTTGTTGTATCATCATGCAAAAAATATTCAAGTACATCAGCTTCATTAATCTGAAATCCCTTTCCTAAATGTATAACCTTTGAAATTGGTAATCTTTGCGGAGGTGTCCACCATCCCATTGCGCCTGCTAAACCCCCAGATTGAGCAATAAAAGAAATCCCCTCCTTAATGTTTTTGTTTCCTCGCATAATATGTTGTCGTACGGGGATAATTGATGTTGTAAAGTTATCACTAAAATTGATTATTCCTAACATAGACGGTCCTAAGTATGTGATATTATATTTTATACACATCTGATGTAGTTTGAAAGTTAAATCACCCATTTCTGCACCTGGTTTTAATTCAGTTTGAATTGCTACATATTTAACGCCGATTTTTCCTAGGTTTTCAACCACTTCAAGAATATTCTTTCCTAAGACTATTACAGCTAGCTCAGGAATTTCTGGTAATTCCTCAAAAGAATGATATGATTTAACTCCCAAAATATCGTCAGCATTAGGGTTTAGAATATAAAGTTTTCCTTTGTAAAAGATTTCTAAGAGATTTTTTAATATAGTATAACTGAACGAGAGTGCTTGTCTTGAAACTCCAATTATTAGCACGCTTTTTGGATTGAAGAAGGGTTGTAAATCTTTCAAGGTTTATCCATCTTGGTAGAATATTTCTAATTATAGATAGGAGAGATTAGATCGTTAAAAATTTGATGTTTATTTTTTAAAGCGTAGCGTTATTCCTTAAGAGAATAAGCATCAAGTACAAACTCCACTGCTCTTTTCCCATCTTCAAAATTAGGACTTTCTTGTTTTTTAGTTTGAATACAATTGATAAAGTGATCAATTAACTTGTTTTGAGCAGATTCGTGAATTGGTTTAAATTTTAATAGATTTTTAATCAATTTGTTTCTTTTCAAGTTTTTTGGACCAAATGAGAGAGGATTCCTTCCACTTATATCTACTTTTATAAAACCCTCTGTTCCAAAGATATCTAATGTTTCTGAAGGTTCGTTGCACCATGAAACGCTAATAAGCCCTAATACATCGTTTTTAAATCGAAAAAGAACGTTGCTATTATCATCGTCTTCCATATTTATACAAGAGGTGTTAAAATTTATTCCGTTAACTTTATCGTATTCTCCTAATAAATATCGTAAGATATCAATGCAATGGACTCCTAAATCCAATAATACACCCCCTCCTGCTTTTGTGGAATCAAAAAACCACTTTTCTTCTGAAAGAGCCTTCCAAGATTTATAAGGTCCATAATGGCTGAAAATATATCTAACTGAAGTAATTTTACCAATAATACCGTTGTCTAAAACACCCTTTATTAACCTAAAAATCGGATTGTACCGCTTTTGGAAGGAAGTAAAGAAGATTAAAGTTTTATTTTCTAACTTCTCTTCGATTTGGGATAATTCTTTACGAGATATAGCAATTGGTTTTTCGCACAAAATATTACAATCATTCTCAATAGCCTTCAACACTATGGGAGCATGCAAATAGTTTGGGGTACAAATACTTACTATATCTAATTCTTCCTTATCAAGCAAGTTTTTCCAACTTTCTCCACCAACATACACATTGGGAATACTAAACCTCTCAGAAGCTATTTTAGCGTGGTTTGCTGTTCTAGATGCAATTGCTACTAGGTCGCAATCCGGATTTTTAGCATACCCCATTAAATGAATTGTCCCAAAACCACCAGCACCAATTAATCCAACTCTTAATTTTGTGATACAATACCACCAACTTACAGTTTACTTTATTATTATTTAACTGATTCGCTTATTAATTAATGATTTACAAAACCAATAAATAGAATTGAGAATGAAAAAGGCAAAAATAAGAAGCGCTGTGATTTAAGTGGCCACAAACTCGAACATTGGAATTTCAAGTCGCTTTTTATCGTCGTAAAGAGGTAAACCAGATTGTTTGAATGCCTCAGGAGTTTGGTATTTAGTAATGACAATAATACATGAACTCGAGATTTTCATTGAAGCTATTCTTAATCGATCTCTCACCACAGCTAAATCCTTTAAGCTCGCTCCTACATCGCAAACGACAGATCCTGCCCTTACTCGAGCACATACTCCTGTAGACCTCCCAAATGAGTGTCTCATACCAGTCTGTATACGATCAGCTCCAGCAACAGATAGCATTCTATTTTCTCGATACACTTGAAAGGGTTTGGGTCTTACTCTAAACCGATAATTAGATCTTCCTATTTTATTCTGTAAAGCACTGTTTATTGTTATACGGATTGCTTCCAGAGCATTTGAAGAGATTTGGATTTGTTTATCTACCACTAGGGAAATCACAAGCTCCCAATTCTCCCATGGAATTGCTTTATTCCCTCCCCAGAAGCGAGCTATTTTACTCTGAGCCCCTCCTCTCGCAAATTCTCTCCTATGATTAGCACTACGCTTATGTTGATATGGTCTTCTAGTCCACGAAGAGTAGCAATGCCAAGGTCTTTTATGTGCCATAATTGCATCAATTTATAAAATAATATTTACATTTAATAAGAATTAAAATTATAAAACGTTATTAAATTCATTCTATGAAGAATAATTAAAAAATTTTATTAAAAATACAATTTTTCAAGTTAAAAGATGATATTATGATTGATAATTACACTTCCTTTGTTAAGAAGACGGAGATTTTATGTAATGGGCTATTTTTGGATAAAAAATTAATTGATCATTATAAAAGTCAAGGAATTGAGATTTCATACGGCCGTAAGGGGGGGGCAGGACCGGTAGGTGGGAGATATTTTCTATTCGAGAATCAAACAATCGTAAATGCTGCTCTGTGGAATGATCCATCGAAATCAAATCTTATTGTTCGAGAAAATGATGACGGATATTTCTTAATTTATGACATTAAAAATAAATCCGAGCATAGTAGATTGAAATTAGTTCAAAATCCAGCTTTTTACAATCCTGAATATGTTACCTCTGATGGAATTGCGATGAAAAAAATTGCTTTAGTTCACGGTATAGACTGTTTATCAAGTACAATTTACCAAAAGTGCGTGTATCACGCATGCGGAGAGGGTTGTAGTTTCTGCGCCATCGAGTTAAGCTTGGAGAGTGGAGCAACAATTGAAGAAAAAAATTCAAAGCAAATGTCTGAAGTGATAACAGCCGCGAAAAAGGAAGGTAGATGTAATCATATGACTTTAACGAGTGGTACAGACGAAGGAGTTGATAAAGGCGCTAAAAGATATATTGAACTTTTAAAAGGAATTAAAGAAAACTTTCCTAAACTCCCTCTCCACGTTCAAATTGAGCCTTTAGAAGATGTTTCATATATTGATGAATTAAAAGACGCGGGCGCTAATACAATAGGAATCCATCTTGAAGTTCTTGATCAGAATTTAAGAAATAAAGTAACTCCCGGTAAATCTCGCATTACCTATGATACGTACGAAAAAAATTGGATCCACGCGCTTGATGTTTTTGGAAAAAATCAAGTCTCGTCCTATCTTTTAACTGGTTTTGGTGAATCCTTAGAAGATTTCATTTCAGATGCAGAAAAAGTAATCTCTTTAGGTGTAATTCCTTATATCACTCCAGTCAGGTCAATTCCCGGGCGGGAGAAGATTTCTACGATTTCATCGGATACAATGGTAGAAATTTACAAAAAAGCAGCTAAATTGATGAAAGAATACGGAGTTAATCCTTTAAAAAGTAAAGCTGGGTGCGTTCGATGCGGGGGATGTTCATCGATTTCTGATGCTTATAAATCCCTTTTTGGATAATTTGTATAGCTGAAAGTAATAAATAATCTAAAAAATCTTTAGATAAATATGTTTAATCAGATTCCAAGAAAGAAAAGCCCAAATAGAGCCGAAATTTTGGTGGATACAAAATTTAGTGAAAAAGATTGAGGTGGATTTGACTTGATTTTCAATTAAAAATATATCAATATCCATAATTAAATTATATCATTATCATGAAAAAAGTAGAGATATGTGGACTTTTTTTACTATTATTCACAATCTTTTTTCTCAGTTCTATGTTTATTTTAAACACATTTGTTAACGATCAAGAATTAACTGATTTATTTCACAATTTCGCGGCGGGGATTTTTACTACAGGTATTATTAGTTTTTTTGGCTATTTAATTATTAAAGCTAAAAAATATACGAGAAACCAAAGAATTTTCTTATTGTTCCTTTATATAATTATTGGTTTCGTCGAAATAGTTCATTTAATTATTGTTGCGGTTTTAGGTTTATGGATGTACGCTTATAGTTTAGAAATCTTCAATCCGATAGCTTTTGCCACATTTGCTATAAGTTTAGGGATTATTGAATTAAAAAAACGATATTTTAGTAATAATTAAACCCTATCACTGACATTTGTATCCACCCTCAATTTTTCTGCTATAAGTCACGCATACAAAAGTATATGATTTATTAAAATAAGTAATACCCTAAACTCCCTTCGTTGATTATTTCTTTTTGACAAGTAATTTTATTTGAAGAAATAGCACGCTATATCTAGCAAAGAGTTATTATAATAAGAATTAATACATTTGAATTCTTATCAAAAACTAGATTAAATAAATTGACTATAATAAAACCTGGCATTAACTTGTTAGAAGTGAGATATGAGTATGACTGAAATAGATGAAAGTAAAACCTTAAAACCGACCAAAACTGAAAGACGCGAAAAATTTTCAAATCTATCCGGCATAGAAATTAAACCTCTTTATACTCCAAAAGATATTAAAGATATTAACTACGATATCGACTTAGGAACACCAGGTAATTTCCCTTTTACTCGTGGAGCTTACCCTAATATGTATCGAGGTCGATTGTGGACTATGCGACAATTTGCGGGATTTGGAACGGCAGCACAAACGAATACACGATTTAAATTCTTATTAGAACACGGTACAACAGGTTTAAGCGTTGCTTTTAGTTTACATACAATTTATGGTTATGAAGCTGACGATGATAAAGCCTTAGGTGAAGTAGGAAAGGAGGGTGTTTCTATTGATACTTTAAAAGACATGGAAACATTGTTCAGTGGAATCGATTTATCTAAGATTTCTACTTCCATGACGATTAACGCTCCTGCTTCAATATTACTTGCAATGTATATAGTAACAGCAGAAAAACAAGGACACACAGCTGACAAATTAAGAGGAACAATTCAAAATGATATCTTAAAGGAGTATATAGCCCAAAAATCCTGGGTATTTCCACCAGAACCATCCATGCGTTTAATTATAGATACAATTGAATATTGTGCTAAATTCGTTCCCCAGTGGTATACGATATCAATTTCGGGATATCACATAAGAGAAGCAGGTTCAACCGCTGTACAAGAACTAGCGTTTACGCTGGCAGACGGTTTTGCTTATGTTGAGGCAGCTATGGAAAGAGGTTTAGATGTAGACGATTTTGCTCCTAGACTGTCTTTTTTCTTCAATTCTCATAATAATTTTTTTGAAGAAGTGTGTAAATATCGGGCTGCTCGAAGGATATGGGCTAAAAGGCTGAAAAATAAATATGGCGCAAAAAAACCAGAATCGATGAGACTACGATTTCACACCCAAACTGCGGGAGTATCGTTGAGCGCTCAAGAGCCAGAGAACAATATTGCTCGAGTTACGATACAGGGTTTAGCAGCTGTTTTAGGAGGAACTCAATCACTTCATACTAATTCATTTGATGAGGCACTGTGCTTACCAACTGAAAAAGCAGTTAAAATTGCTTTACGAACGCAACAGATCATAGCTCACGAATCAGGTGCTGCCGATACAGTTGACCCACTCGCTGGATCCTATTACGTTGAGTGGTTAACCAATAAAATGGAGGAGGAATCAGAAGAATATTTTGAAAAGATCGAAGCTTTAGGTGGCGTTATTCCAGCGATTAAAGCAAATTTCTTTCAAAAAGAGATTGCGAATGCATCGTACAAATATCAAAGAGAAATTGAATCGAGAGAGCGAATAATTGTTGGAGTAAACGATATTCAATTAAGGGAACCTTGTGCAACGCCCCTATTAAAAATTGACGAAAATGTTGCGAGAGAGCAAATTGAAATTTTACAGCGTTTAAGAGATCAAAGGAGTAACGAGAATGTTCAAACGAAATTGGACGCTTTGAAAGAAGCCGCAAAGAGTACTGAAAACTTAATGCCTTTTATAATAGATGCAATAAGAGAATATGCCTCAATAGGAGAGGTTATGACTACTCTTAAAGAGGTTTTTGGAGTGTATAGAGAAGATTCAATTTTTTAAATGAGGATGTTAAAATGGGAGAAAAAAGAAAGATAAAAGTATTAGTTTGCAAACCTGGGCTTGATGGACACGATAGGGGTGCAAAAGTCATAGCTCGAGCCCTTAGGGATGCGGGGATGGAAGTTATTTATACAGGACTTCATCAAACTCCAGACATGGTAGTTCAGACAGTTCTACAAGAGGATCCAGACGCTGTAATGTTAAGCATGTTATCTGGTGCTCATAAAGCGTTATGTCCTATAATTATGGAAAAGCTGAAGGAAAATGACATTGATGATGTTCTTGTAAGCGTGGGCGGCATCATACCTGACGAAGACAAACCTTTTTTAGAAGAACATGGATTAAAAGGATTTTATGGCCCCGGAACCGAGCTGAAAACAATTGT
Organism: Promethearchaeota archaeon; assembly: GCA_019894655.1. The sequence continues at coordinate 6,703 of JAGXNZ010000071.1, forward strand.
AGAATTCGTCAAAAACAATTTAAAAAGATAGTATATTATGGACTATTCCGATTTAATCCAAAAACTACTAGATGGAAATGCTCGAGCAGTTGCTAGGCTTATAACTTTAGTAGAAAATGATATTGAAG
>JAGXNZ010000072.1 GCA_019894655.1 Promethearchaeota archaeon
GAAAGAGTTATCCCTAAATCATGTTGGTTAATAGATGCTGCACTAAAATACGCACCTGTCTTAAACATTTTGCTACATTCAACCATAGCTATTATAGCATCTTCCCATTCTTCCTCCTCTTCAAATTTTTCGGAGATATGAGAATAGGCTCGTGCCATAATCCATAAATTTCGTGCACATTCAAACATTAAGTCTTTAATCTGGATTTCTCTGTTGTTCTCTAGTGGTTCTAAGAAAGTTGGAGTAATATCTAAAGCTTTTAATAGTTTAACTTGATCTTCATTTTGATAGTTAACATTTAAGATTTTAGTGTATTCTAAGACAAGATTTAAGTCGTCTAAAGTAAAGCTTTCTTCTTCTTTATCTAACGCTTCTTCAATTTTTTTAATTTTGAAATGAAGATATCTAATTCTTTGTAAAACTTCTTCTGTAAAAAAAGGCATTTCTCACACTTACAGTTTTCTATTTAAATTTCAGTTAATTGCAATAATTTAATCTCATTTTAAAACCATTTTAAAATTATGAAAATTGTACTTTATATTAAAAATGTTCCATCAAGATATCTTTATCTTTGAATTCGTCTCGGGAGGAGGATTTAATCAAGTTGAAATCCCTTCGTCTTTATTTTGCGAAGGTTATGCCATGTTGAGGACAATTATAGAGGATTTTAAGAATTTAGGTTTTCATATTACTACTCTACTAGATTCTCGGATAGAATTTCTATCCCATTATATGAAAGCAGATGTAATAAAATCTGTTGAATTGGAAGAAGATTATTTGAAAAAATATATAGATTGCGTAGGGGATTCTAATTATTGTTTCGTAATTGCACCCGAATCTTCAAGTATTCTCTATAACCTTACTAAAATTGTCACCAAGAATAAGAAGAAATTATTAAGTATAGATTTAAATGGTGTAAGGCTCGGATCATCTAAGTTAGAAACTTATAAGTTCTTTATTGCGAATGAAATAAGTACTCCAAAATCATACAGAATCCCACTTAAGGGGTGTGATTTAGATTTAGATTTTATTCTTCAGAAATTTGATCAACTAAATAGGGCAATCGTAATCAAACCTGATGATGGCGTAGGATCCGAATTAATTTTTTATTTCGAGAGAAAAGATGATATTTCACAATTTTTTGAAAGTTCTAACAAAATAAAAAATACAAGTAGAAAATTTATACTTCAAGAATATATTGAAGGCGATCCTATGAGTGTTTCAATTTTTAACGATCAACCCCTTGAAAAATTTGGCGAAAACGATCCTAAAATTCTTAGCATTAACGCTCAGAATATACAAATAAATGACCCTACTAAGGATTCTGTATATCTCGGAGGTTCTACACCCGTAGAACAGTTTGGACAGATAAAAGCCCAAATAGAAGGTGTATTAAGGAGTGTAGATTTATCTTCTTTCAATGGTTACTTTGGAATAGATTTTGTGAAAAAGGCTGATAATTCTCTATCTTTTATCGAAATTAATCCGAGATTAACTACATCCTATGTAGGAATTAGGAATGTATTAGAATTCAATCCTATGAAATTATTTTTTATTAAAAAAAAAAAGTTGCCAAAAATTTACAACTTAATTCCCCATAAGTATTCAGAATTTACTCAAATAAAATTGAAATATGAAGGAGAGTATGCATCGGGTGAGATTTACAAGCTTATTTTACCTCAATTGATAAATCTAATTCCAGAAATAATAACTCCACCGATTATTCTAGAAGGAGTAAATAAAAACCAAGAAGCTTTCTATTCTTGTTTTATCGCAACAAAATCTGACGACATCCAATCCTCGAAGTATCGTATTTCTCAGATTAATAAGATTTTTAATAAGTTTGATTTTAGAATAACTAAATAGAAATTAAAAGGATAATTGAGAATCCACCATAATGTACTAACAATGAGATTATTAACGAATTTTCAATTTTCAATTTTTTATTAATACATAAATTATAGATTAATAACCACAGAGACCACACTTGAAACAAAATCATAAGTACGTTGTCTAACACTCTAATATATGAAAAATCTAGAGCGCCAGTTGAGATTAAAATAAACCGCAACACTAAGTATATATCTATAGGAAAAAATGTTATCGTAAACGATGCTAAAAATTTCAATGTATTCTCTTTTTTCTTATATATGATTCGAGATAATCCTTCATTTATTAGGAAATAAAGAATGATGTTTCCTATAAAAAAAAAAGCTAGTAGAAATTGAATTGTCGCTTCAGTAGTAGCAAATATCGTCAACGATTCACCGAAAAATAGGAAAAACGCGAATAAACCGTTTAATCCACAAAAAATAGAACCAATTAAAGCAATCAGAATTGAAAAGATTATTACCCTGTAAAAAATCTTGTTCTCGTAATTTATATACGTTTTTGGAGTAAGAAGCATTAATCCTTTTAATATGGGGGAACTAAATTCTTTCTTGCTAAACTCAGGCGTAATAATGTCATCTTTATTATCAACTAGCGAAGTATAAGCATGGCGTCCTAATTCCGATAAATAATACTTTTTATCATCTTGCTGTTCAATTAGACTAGATAATGTATCCAAATGGTGGTAAATAGTACCTGTGCTCACATTTAACTCCTTTTTAAGGGAAGTAAATGAAGAGAATTTATTTTCTCCAATAATTTTGATTATCTTTCTCCTTAATTCGTGACTTAAAGCATAGTAATAATTAGCTTCCGCGTCAGTAGAATCATTTTTTTTATTTCTTTCTTTTTTTTCCGTAATTTTTAGATACCTTCCTAGCTATTCTTGTTTAATTAAGAGTATGTTAAGAATGTCGAAAAATATTAGAATCGAACCAACAATAGAGAAGTAAAATCCAATTTCTGCATAGGGGATATAAAGAAGTTCTCTTGGAATGATCTCAATAATAAATATTAAAAAAAACCCAAGTCCTATGAAATTAATTATCACAGAATTAATTTTATACTCCATATTATAAATATTTACTAAATTACCAACCAAACATATTATCCCGCAAATTAAAGGAAATAAATATAAAAAAGAATCTTCAATTGCTACACTTGTGGTCAATATATATATAGTTAATAAAGACTGTCCTGAAAACCAAGACAGAAATTGGGAAATTATCAATAATATCGAACCAACTAATCCTAGTAACCGAAAATCTAAATATTTTTTGATAGTCATTATTTTCCAGACATGAGAATTTTTTATTTTATAAACATTCAAATAGTATAAACTAAAATAGTAATATTAATTTAAGTCTTAAAACACAACTTTTAAACATACAAACTTTTTACCATCTGATATGCCGACTGAAGAAGAATTCGAAGATGATCTGGATTCAATTCACTTGTTTGATTATTTAAAAAAAGCGATACCCGTCGAAGAACTTAGGGATTTCTCTTCCTCAAAACGCATTGGAAGCATAGATTTTGTAAAAGGAATAGCGATAATTTTCATAATTTTAGCACACGCTGCTGGAGCGTGGTTCACTCCGACTTGGATATTTCTTTACGGGATACTGTTCGCATTTCTAGACTTATTTGGACCTTCTCTTTTCGTTTTTCTATCCGCTTTAAGCGTTGTTTTCAGTATCCGCCGTAAAAAGGGAGAAATGAAAGAGAAGATTATAAGGAATAGAATTTTTTCTCGGGGTATTATGATGATAGTAATAGCGGTTGTTTTTAATTTAATCTCTATAGAGTTAACTATCGAAGGATATTCTTTTCCCGCAACCCTTTGGGGGTGGAATATTTTGATGTTTATCGGTTTTTCGCAAATCTTTTCTTATTATGTTTTAAAACTTAGTAAAATTGCTAGAGCTATCATTGGTTTGTTTATTATCTTTACATCTGACATAGTTCGACAATATCTCTTTCAAGGTAAAGAAGCTGGAGACATTTTGAGCTCTGTTCTGCATTTCATTATAACATCTCCTTCACCTATGACCCCCCTACTTCCTTGGCTTTCAATTTGCTTCCTTTCTTCGATTTTTGGGGAATATTTGTATGAGGCTATGATGAGCGGAACTAAAAAAGATTATAAAAAATTATTTCGGACATTTTTGTATTGGGGGTTCTTCTTCGTTCTCGCGGGCATATTTATAGGAAGATATTCCTATGAAGGTGGAAATGGATTTTTACCCCCTACGGATTTTACAATAGGAACGCTTCCTTTTAGTGAATACCCCTTCATACTTCTTTTAGAAGATATAAGAACGCAAAGTATTATACCTGGGATTCCGTACCCTGGAATGTGGGAGTTTTTAATTCGAGGACGAGCTCCTAACATGATCTATAATTTAGGAGCAGCCCTTATTCTTATCTCAGTATGTTTCTACATCATAGATATAAAAAGGAAAATGAATAATTTTATTTCAATGGTAACTTATTATGGAAAAATATCATTAAGTTTGTTCCTACTACACTTTGTTTTTATAACGATTTTTTTAAATTCTTTTGATTTTATTCCTTATGTCTTTGTAGTTTTTTCGTACGTGGGATTTTGGGGATTTTTAATGTATGTATGGAACGAGTTCTACAATGGTGTAGGCTCACCAGAATGGCTTATGGTGCAAGTTGGGAGGATTGGGCAAAAAACAGGAAAAACAGTAAAAAAAGAAATTCTCGTCATCGAAGAAGAAATAAAAGAAACGGTTCATAAAATAAGAAAAGACCATGATGAAGAATCAAAGAAATAACTTTCAAACTAGATTTCGATTCCTAATCAAAATTATTTAAAAATTACAGTTTCCACCCTAATTTTTTTAATTCATATAATAAAGTTTAAATTTTCGCAAAAAGAGAATACTTTATAATTTCGCATTAATTGGTTTACAACTAAAATTCTATTTACCAACATTTCGATGAGTGAAAAATGTCAATCGAAAACGAATATGGAACGGCAACCGAATCCCCTCCTCTCTTTAACTATTTACAAGAACTAATTCCTTTAGAAGATATCCGAGATTTTGCTTCTCCAAAACGAATTGGGAGTATTGATTTTGTTAAAGGTTTTGCCATAGTTTTTATTATGTTAGCCCATTCAGCTGCTATTTGGTTAAATAGCGAAAATTACTATCTTTACGGATTGTTATTTGCATTACTTGATTTTCTTGGGCCGTCCTTATTTGTTTTTCTTTCCTCTTTAAGCGTGATTTTCAGTATTCGTAATAAACAAAACAAATTGCCATCTAAAGTGATTCGTATGAGGATATTTTCTAGGGGTATTATTATCATCCTTATTGCTACAATTTACAATATAACTTCTCTTAGTATAGAAGCCCCTTCTGTCCCTTTTCCTCTAAACCTTTGGGGGTGGAACATCCTAATGTTTATAGGCTTTTCGCAGATATTTTCTTATTACGCATTAAGACTAACAAAGCTTTCTAGGGCGATTTTGGGAATAGTAATAATTTTCTCTTCAAATTTCATAAGAGATCTCCTCTTTATCCCAGGTATTGAAGGTGGTAATTTAGTAGTCATTTTTGTTCATTTTCTTGTGATAGGTCCAATTCCTATGGTTCCACTCCTACCAGGACTAGCGATCTGCTTTATATCTACAATTTTTGGAGAATATCTTTACGAAGCAATGAATAAAGGAACTCACGATGCGTACGTTGGATTGTATCGTATCTTCATGATATGGAGTATAATATTGATTTTAGTTGGCATAGGGCTTGGATTTCAATTGTATACCAGTGGAACAATATTAGGAGGTATACCAGAATATCCGAATATAGCTCTCCTAGATGTGGCAAATGGACAAGGTGTTTTTTATATCCCTGGAATGCCAGAGTTTCTCATCAGAGGAAGAGGTCCAAATTTAATATATAATTTAGGTGCTGCGTTATTAGTTATTTCAATTAGTTTTTACTTCATCGATATTAAGAAAAAATATGGTAATTTTGTTAAAATGCTAGTATACTACGGCAAGGTGTCTTTAAGTTTGTTTTTCGTTCATCAAATATTCCTCGGTTTGTTCAGTAGCCAATTTGACCTTTATCTCTTTCTAATCATGGATCTAACCTATATCGGTTTAATGGGATTTTGCATGTATATTTGGATGGAATACGCAAACGGGGTGGGATCGCCGGAATGGCTAATGGCTGCGATGGGAAGACTTGGAAAAAAAAAGCGATAATAGAAAACCTTTATTGAAGTAAACTTCAACTAGTCTAATTATTATAAGTTAAAAATTAGATAAAACTATGGTAGAAATAGAACAAGTATTCATTACTAATTTAATTGTCAACAGAATGAAGGTGAAGATAGTTTGGTAAGTTTAAGCGAAATGTTTGATTTTACCATATCCATCTTATCTTTGATTTTAATAACAATTGCAATTATTTTATTAATTCGCAATTATCTTGCAAATAAACATATTCATATGTTTTACTTAATAGTAGCATGGTTATCATTTCTGATTAATCAAATATTCTTTCTAATTGCCTCTCTTGATCTAGGTATAGAAAGACATTTATACATGTTCTTAGCTTTTATAGATAACTTTTTTTTTATCTCAGGGTCAGTTTTTATTGTACTATTCGGTGAATCTATTTCAAGAAAAACTCCAAGCATTAAAAAGATGATATGGCTTTCCACATTTATAGCAGTTTATTCTTATAGTTCATTTCTCAATTATATTATTTTTGAAAGCATTCCAATTCCAAATGATATTGTTTTTCTTAATTCAAGCATCATGAATTTGAGTTTCATAATCTTGATGCTAACAGGTGGATTTCTAATGTCTTTTTATTTATTTAAAATTTACAGGGTTGCTCCACCTAACCTTAAAAGGAACTCACTTTTTTCATTTATAGGGGGTATTATCTTTAGCATAACACCACTCATTTTCCTTGTTGGGTTTCAACAAGCATCTGGGTTATTAGTTTTATCCACTTCAATTGGAATGTTAACAATAGTTTCAGCAGTTTTTATCAAGAATCCAAAACTAGCTTTTATATTACCTTTCAAGGTGATACGATTAAGTGCTATTAATTCAAATAGTGGTATACTTTTGTTCTCACATAATTGGACAGCTGCAAAAGAAGTTAAAGGTGATCATTTGGTTTCAGCAATGTTTCAGGGAATCATTCTGATTTTAAGAGAATCATTAGGAAAGGGAGATATACGAGAAATAAATTTGGAGAACGCTATCGTGATTGCACAAAAAAGCAGTACATATCCTGTTTTTTATATTTTGATTGCTACAAGGACATCGAAATCATTAAAGAATAGTTTAAACTCCTTTATTAAACACTTTGAAATTAAATTTTCTAGCATACTAGATAATCCTATTAACTATGCAAAGTTTTCAGCAGCAACTGAGATAATTTTAGATATTTTCTCACATTTGCCTGAATAATTCCTTGAACCATTAATTTACTCTTTTAAGAATATAATTTTTAACCTTCTCTTTAAATGTGGCTATAACTATTATATTTACCTTTAAGATAATTATATATACTAAAAGTAACAAAATATAAATAGTAAAGATAGTAAAAGTAATAAAATATCAATTGTAATTATTCTCCTTGGTTAGCATCTTTCTAAATCATTCCCTAACCAAAGCGAGAAACATCCAACACATTGGTGAACCCAATTGGAAAAATCGTCTTATAAATTTAAAGTATGCTTGTTCGGTCCTGGAAATGTAGGTAAAACATCTCTGCTTATTAGATACATCAAAGACTACTTTAGTACTGATTTGAAACAAACCATAGGCTCAAGTTTTTTGATAAAAGATGTCGAAATCGACCAAAAAAATGTAAGACTCTTACTATGGGATATAGGTGGGCAAGATCAGTTCGCTAAACTGCGTACGATTTATTTTAAGGGAAGTAATGCAGCTTTTGGCGTATTTGATGTAACTAGTCCCCAATCTCTTCTAAAACTTCCTGGTTGGGTCAGTAGTATAAAAAAAACGGTGAAAAAATCAATCCCAATGATTATTGTTGGGAATAAGATCGATTTAGAACGCCAAGTGGAGAGACAGGAAGCAGAGGATCTAGCAAAAAGATTAAGTTGTGATTACTTAGAAACATCTGCTAAAACAGGAGAAAAAGTTGAGATCGCATTCGAAAGTATTGCTCGAGCTTGCTTGAATTTGATTGAGGAATAAACTTCAATGAGAGTTCTTCTTAAATAAATAGTTAACTTATTTTTATCCCGAATTTTAGAAGTTCTTCAACCAAATTATCCAATCCCATATATCTTATTGCATTTATACCCAAATCCCTAGCTGATCGGACATTGTTTAAACCATCGTCGATAAATAAAATTTCTTCTGGTTTGCATCTGGCTTTTTGTATAGCTAGTTTAAACATTTTCGGATCTGGTTTGGTGATATGAATTTCATGAGAAAGTATAAATTCATCAAAGATTTCCCAGATATCCCACTTTTGTTTCTTTAAATACTTCCAATGGCTTGAATTAATATTTGACATGCAAATAAATTTAAAATCGTTTGAATTCTTAATCTTTTTTATTAAATCTACAATATCTAGATTCAACTTATCAATGATGCTGTTAAATGAATCAAAAAATTGAGTTTGGTCGAGAGCACAAGTTCCTAGTACATCACAAGATTGTTTGTAAAATTCTTCATCGGTTATTTTACCTTGATGATATATGTCTGATTGACGAAAAAATTCTAACATTATAGGTGTTTGAGGTTTATTCAACGGAGATGGATTAATAACATCATTGAAAAATCTACTAAAATCCAGGTCAATTACAACATCTCCTAAATCAATAATTATGCATTTAATCGTCATTCTGATCATCTGTAATCTTGTTTTAAATATAACTTTACTTTCTGAAATAAACTTTAGTCGAGAATTTTCTAAATGGTTTAGGTAATTTATGTTTAGGAAATCCTTTAGTGTCTTCGTTTAACATTTCAATAAGCTCGCTTAGTTTTAGATCGTTAACATTTTTTGATGTTTCCATTTTCGGACCTCTTGGATGCCCTATTAGCCTTTTTCTTACTGAAATAGTTTGATCTTCTTGTTCTTTTTTACCGAGTATTATTGTATAGGGAATCCAATCAATTTCGGATTGTCTAATTTTTTTACCTAATTTCTCATTTCTATCGTCAAAATCTACTCTGTAAGATTCTTTACTGAGAATTTCAAGTATTTTCTCAGCATAGTCGAACTGATCATTACTTATAGTTAAAATCCTTACTTGTATAGGGGATAACCAGGTTCTAAATCCCGGAACGATTTTATCTTTATTTCGAATTGCCGTCTCGATTAAACCCCACAAGATTCTCTCTAAACCTCCTGTTGGAGAATTATGAAGAATAACCGGGTATTTCGTCTCACCATCTTC
>JAGXNZ010000403.1 GCA_019894655.1 Promethearchaeota archaeon
TAGAAGATAGTATTGAGATTCAAGATAATGTAGTAATAGGTAAACAACCTAGATCTAGTCCAATTAGCTCGAGAAAAGCATCTAAAGAATTATTAGTTGCAAAAATTGGGAGTGGAACTTTAATTGGAACGGGATCAGTCATTTATGGAGGAACTGAGATAGGAAAACAATGTTTTATCGGAGATTTAGCGTCAATTCGAGAGAAATGTAAGATACATGAATATGTCATAATTGGTAGAGCTGTAACTATAGAATATGAAACTGAAATAATGTCTTATACAAAAATTCAAACAGCGTGTCATTTAACCGGCAATTTAACAATAGGGCGGTATGTATTTTTTGGACCAGAGGTTTGTACTCTAAACGATAAATATATGGATACAATGGAATATAATTACAAGGGTGCAACCGTAAAAGACGGCGCGACTGTAGGATCTAACGCAAGCCTACTTTCTGCCATTACTATTGGAATTGATGCTGTTATTGGAGCAGGAGCAGTGGTTACTAAAGATGTTCCAGATAGGCAAGTATGGGTGGGTAATCCTGCTAAGTATATTAAAGATGTACCTAAAGAGAGATGGCTTGAAAATAGAATTAAAAAGTTATAATTCATTTATTATTTATTGATTTAATCTCATCAGCTTAAAAACAAATAATTGGATGAAATTTTTAATAATTGATCGAAATATGTAATAGGGGTGTCTTGCTATTACTTTTTCGATATGGTTAATAGGAACTTCTCGAAATTTTATTCCCAACTTCTCAATAAAATAAATAAGTTCAACTTCAATAAAAGGTCCCGTTGCTGAGGTAAATTTAACTATTTTTTTACCAAGATTTGCTCGATATGCCTTTAAACAATCTATATCATTATAATGTGTGTGAAAAAGCAGATTTACTATAAATGTATGAAGTTTAGATATTAAAATTCTAATAAATGGACGTTCATTTTCACTTTCTTGATGATACCGGACACCAAGAATGATTGGATATTTACCTATGAGCTTAAAAGCTTTCCCAATAAAGTCTAAACTAAAGGCAAGATCTACAGGGTAAGCAGTTATCATATCGCAACTTGCTTTATGAATTCCATATCTGTACGCTTCTCCTAAAGAAGCCTTTTTCAAGGAGAATGATCTTACATTTGAAAATTCTTTATCAAGCTCAAAAGCTATCTCCGCAGTGCTGTCTGTACTGCCGTTTTCTATAATTATAATTTCAAAATTAGTATCAACGAGTTTAGTTAAATATTTATAGATAATATTTATACTAACACGAAGATCTTTTTCTTCGTTGAATGCTGGCACCACAACGCTAATGCTTTGATTCATGAGCTTTAATAACAAAATATATACTTAATCGCAATCATATTCATAAAAAATCGAGCCGTACTCATTTCCTTACAGACTCTATTTCTTTTAAATTTATATTATAGCGAAGGACGGAATACCCCCCAAATATTACGAGATATGCAGTTCGTAAAAAATGATCAATAATAAATATAGAAAGAATTTCTATAAATAGAATTTCTGGATAAAAGAAGAAAATAAATAGAGCTCCAACATTTTCTGAAATTCCCCATCCACCGGGAGTTATTGGAAATGTTTTACTTAAATTAATTAAAACTGTCGATAAAATAATCACTAACATATTAACCTGATACCCTAAAATATAGAAAAACAGAATTACGATAAATCCATCAACAATCCAAGTTGGAATTCCTAGTAAAATTGTTATTAAAAGTATCCTTCGATGTTCGCTAAATTTCTTTATGCCTTCTTTAAAGTTCCTAACGAACCTGTTCAAATAATCTGCTATTTTTGGTAGAATTCTGTCAATAAGCCCGATTATAAACTCTGTTTTGTAGATTAATAATGCCAATGCAATAAGTATTCCAACAATAAAAATTACACCAAAGGCGAGAAATATTTGAATATTTAGGCCCAGTAATGCTTTAGTACTAGTTTCACCATAGTTACTTATATATAAGAATAATAAAGCAAAGCAACTTATGATAAAAATTAAGATGAAATCGAGTATTCGTTCAATGGCAATTCCTGCTACGGATTCGCTTAATTTAAGATTCTCTTGATCTTTTATTATAAAAATCCTCACTATATCTCCAATTTTACCTGGAGCTAAATCGTTTACGATCAGCCCCGCACCAGTAGAAAAAAAAGATGTAGAAAAACCAATATCGATATTAATTCCTTTAAATATTAATTTTAACTTATACGCTCTTATTAAAAAGCCAATTGTATAAATGATTGCAAAAAAAATTAATCCGATAATTCCTATAGTAATAAATTTTTGAATTAAGCTAACGAAATCTACTATAAAAACCATAGAGATTAGTAACAAAAGTGTTGCTACTCCAATAAGGACACGCTTTCTTCTCTTTAACCAACTTAAAAATTTACTTCTATTTTCTTCCTCCATCGATTAAAATTCAGAATTTTCTTTTAATCTTAAATTTTTTTATATTTTTATAACTTCTCTCCTTGAATTCAGAATTGGTTTAACCAAAAATGAATAATTTATATTGGATATAAATAACTTATTAGAGTATGGTACGAATCGAATTACTGGCACCTGCAAAAAACCTCAAAGCAATAAAAGCAGCGTCTAAATATGCAAATTCAGTATATTTTGGAATTGAAAATTTTAATATGAGGATGCGTTCCGAAAATATCGCTTTGAAAGACTTAAATAAAATAACTACTTTTTGTCATGAACACAATTTAAAAGCATACTTAACCACAAATATTCTAATCTATGATAATGAATTGGAATTATTGAGGTCAATAATAAAAAAAGGAAAAGAATCTAATATAGACGCTGTAATCGTTCATGATATTGCAGCAATAGAAATCGCGAAAGAATTTGAAATGCCCTTTCACATTTCAACTCAATGTAACGTCTCAAATTCATTGTCTGCAAGATTTTATGAGAACTTAGGTGCTGAGAGAATTATTCTCGCAAGAGAACTATCGTTGGAGAAAATAAAGGAGATTAAGCGAAACTTACATAAATCTGAGATAGAGGTCTTTATTCACGGTGCAATGTGCACTTCTGTTAGTGGGAGATGCTACTTTTCTCAAGATATATGCGGAACTGAAGAGAAATCAGCCAATAGAGGAAGTTGCATACAACCGTGTAGAAGACGCTGGTGGGTAAGAGAAGAATCTGGGACAGAATATATTTACGATGGAGAGAGATTTATGAATTCACGAGACCTTTGTACAATAGCTTACATCCCAGAGCTAATAGAAGCAAGGGTAGATGCTTTCAAAATTGAGGGTAGAATGAGACACCCACATTATGTTGAGATAGTTACAAAAACTTATCGTGAAGCAATTGAAGCTTACTATGATGATACATTTACTAAAAAAAAAGCTGGTAGATGGGTAACTGAGTTAAAAAAAGTTTACAATCGAGGATTTACTCCGGGATTTTACTTTAAAAGAGTGACGGAGGAAGACCATCAACATAAATCCCCAGCGAACTTATCTCATTTTAGGTATATAAGATTAGGTAAAGTTGAAAGATATGATCCAAAAGAGAACTATGCATTAATTACTTTAAATAATGGCTATTTAACAAAAAACGACGATATTATTATTATGGGTAAAAATACAGACACTTATTTGCATCAAAAGGCAAAGCACATAATCTACAACGGTAAATTGGTAGATAAAACTCCACAAGGCACATTTAAAGATAAGATTAGTATAAAATTGCGTGTTGATGGAGAAGTAATTGGAAATGGAGAAGATACTATCTATATTTTCACTGATAAAACCTATAAGTTGAAAAAATATTCTTTATAATTAGGAATATTATAGTTATCCTTTCATGATTTTTATGGAAAATAAAATTAAAAAGATAATCGAGTCAGTTCCTAACTATAGCGAAGGTATGAGTGGAGATAAAGTCGAAAAAATAGTATCTGAAATAAGAAATACTCCTCAGACTAGAGTTGTTGACATTCAATACGATTCAGATTACAATAGAGCAGTCATTACTTTTGTGGGATCACCAGAAGCCGTATTAAGGGCAAATATTGCGGCTGCTAAAAAAGCAATAGAATTAATTGATATGAACAAGCATAAGGGTCAACATCCTCGAATAGGGGCAATTGATGTAGTACCATTTGTCCCCGCTCAAAATGTTGAAATTGAAGAGTGTATTGAATTATCGAAGAAATTTGCTATGGAAATGGCGAACGAGGGGGTTCCTGTATATTTATATGAAGAATCGGCTAACATCCCAGAAAGAAAAAATATTGATAACATCCGGCTCGGGGAATATGAAGGATTGAAAGAAAGTATTGAAAAAGATCCTAGTAGAAAACCGGATTATGGACCTTCTAAATTCCATCCAACTGCGGGTGCTATTATTACTGGAGCTAGGTATCCCCTTATTAGCTTTAATATCAACCTTGGGACTAAAGATGTAAAAATAGCAAAAAAAGTAGCTAAAGCGATTCACTTGCAATCGGGAGGATTAGTGAATGTTAAAGCAATGGGTACGGCATTAAAAGAGAGAGATTGCGTTCAAGTGGGTATTAGCAATATTAACTTCAAAAAAACCCCTCTTTATCGTCAGATGGAACTCGTACGAATTGAAGCTGCGCGTTATGGAGTATCTATTGTTGGAACCGAGTTGATAGGAGTGCTACCTTTAGAAGCTGTTCTTAATTCGTTAGATTATTACTTACAGCTTGAAAAACCTAAAAAACTTGAACCAAAACATTTATTAGAAGATTACTTTGATTTCTAGTATCTCATTTAACTTATTTTTTCGAAATCTACTACAACCTTACCATTTTTTATAACTTTTGATACTAAATTCACACCAAATTGGTAGGGTAAAAAGTTATAATTTGGTACGTCAAAAACGATTATATCTGCCTTTTTACCAACTTCTAAACTACCAATTTCTTCTTGCCTTTCAATCGCACAAGCTGCGTTAATTGTAGCAGCTGTTAATGCTTCTGCTGGTGAGAGCTTCATTTGATAGCATGCGAGTGCGATTATCATTTGCATTGATTCTGTCCAGCAATTTGGATTAAGGTCAGTAGCAAGGGCTATTGGAATATCGTATTCGATGATTTTTCTTGCAGGCGCATAGTCCCTCATCATTAAACAAAAAGGCGTCCCAGGTAATAAAGTAGCAATTGTTTGTGCTTTTTTCATTGCTCTCAAACCTTCGTCGTTAGATTTTAACATATGTCCCGTCTGCACAGCGTTTAACTCTGCTGCCAATAATGCCCCATTCGTGTCGACAATTTCGTCGATATGAATCTGCGGTTTTAAACCGTATTTCATAGCCGCCTTTAATATTTTTTTGGCCTGAACAACTGAGAAAATCCCCTCTTCGCAAAAGACATCACAAAATTCTGCTAATTCTTCTTGTGCTACTTTTGGAATCATTTCTGAAATAATTAATTCAACATAATCGTCTGTTTCACCCTCGTATTCGGGTGGTACTGCATGAGCGCCTAAAAACGTTGAAATTACATCCATGGGA
>JAGXNZ010000404.1 GCA_019894655.1 Promethearchaeota archaeon
ATAATTTAATAATAATAATAATTAAAAATATACAAAATGTGTTCAGAATAATGAAAGAAGTCAAGATTCTTACAATTGACGAACGAGGGAGGATCGTAATTCCACAAATTGTAAGAAAATCTTTAGGGATTACGACAAATTCACAACTTATGATGATTAGTGACTCAGAAGCCAAAGAAATTAAGATTACTCCAGTAGGATTACGTAGTGAAAGTGATCTCATTAAACTGAGAATAACAATGGGTGACACTCCTGGAGCATTGGCTAAATTAGCAACAACTTTTGGAGATTTAAAGCTTAGTATGATGTATAGTGAGGCAGTGATTGTAGAAAAAGATAAATCGGCTGTTTGGACAGTAATCTCGGAAAGTCCAAGTTTTCCCATAGAAGAGCTAGAAAAGATATTAATGGAAAAAGGAGAAGCTCTCAAAATCGAGTTCCTTTCTTTAGAATAAGTGATTGCTAACAAAAGAGGAAATGGTGAGCAAATCAAATGGCAAAGAATAAAAAGAAAGATAAAGAAAAAAGTGTTGTAGAATCACCTACTCCGAATCTGAATAATGTATTAAAATCGTCAAAGAAAACCGAATCAACTTTACACGGATTACTTAAAGTAGTAACCGAAGAAAAAAGTTTTGCCTCTTCAACTAAGAAAGAAGAAAAAATAGCCCCCCAACTTTCATATGAAACCAAAAAGCAAATTGCTGAAGATTACATGATGGAACTAGTTCCCCTCTCAGAAAGAGCACCGCATAAGAAAAGAATCCCCATTTCAACTATTGCTGAAGAGGTAAAAAGTTCAGAAGATGATAAAGCTCCAACATCAAGTACAATTGAAAAACCTTCATTCTCAAAGGAAGAGAATATATACGAAAAGTTAACTGTTTTTTTTGAGGACATATTTGATAGCTATGTAGATAGATATAACCAGTGGGAAAATTCTATATCCTCCATTCTCTCAATCCTTAGGAAAATGAGGAAAATTACCAAAAAAAACACAGAGGAGCTAGTCTCCTCAATAAGCGGTATTTATGAAAAAATCGATTATAATCTGGATCAATTCAAATTAAAAAGAGATCAAGTTGAAAAAATTACCGATGTAGATGTCGAATCTATGTCAAGTGAATTTAAAAAGGTTTTAGGATTATTAGAATTACAAGTGAAAGAATATCAATTAAAAAAGTTATCAGATGAGTACGTTCATCAGCAGCAATCATTCTGATATTATTAATTGTTTTTTAAAACCCTGATACTAACCAATTTAGTAAGTAAAATTATGGCAAATAGTGAAAACAATTATTTAACTCCATTAATTCTCGATATTGGGAGTAATAATTTCAGATTAGGATGGGCTGGAGGAGATTTTCCAGATATTATTGCTCCTAGCGTATATGTTGATATTGCTGATTATCTTTTTACTTCTGATATCAGTGGATCAGACACTATTAGTGGTTTGGAAGAAATATTTCTTGATACGGATACTCAGATACATTTGGTTGGTTTTGATGCGCTTAAATATCAAAACATCTTAAAGATTCGAGAGTTTAGTAAAGAGAAAGACTATAACATTCTATCCAAGTTTTTTTCCCATTACTACCAACAATTAAACATTCCAGTGGAATCGCATTTTAAGCAACCGTTAATAATTATAACTCCATTCTATAAATCGGAATTAGAAAAATCAAAACTCCAAGAGGTATTTTTTAATTCTTTAAACTTCCCTTATATTTTGTTTTTACCCGAGAGTCAAGCTATTCTATCGACATTACAAAAATCTAGTGGAATTGTGGTGAATATCGGAGAATCTTATACGTCAATCTCTTCAATTTTTCATGGGTTTACTAACTTAATGGCGAGAGATATGTTTCCAATAACAGGTAAAAATATTACTAATTATCTCCTAAATCTAATTTTAAGCAAGATTAGCTCCTCAAAAAACACGTATCTCGATAAAAAGATTACTAAGGAGATTAAAGATAAAATATCTCTTTGTATTCTCGATCCTAAGGAAGAAAGGAAAAGAGTTAAAGAGGGGTTAACTAAATACGATCGAATCATTGATTTACCAGATGGAAGCAAATTAAAATTGAACTCTGAGCGGTTTCTCTTGTCAGAACCTCTATTCGATCCTAAGATCATTCATATCGATTACATAGGATTAGCTGAAGCTATTTCAAAAGTAGTAATGTCGTGGGACAGAGAAAATTGGGAAGAACTCCTGTCTAACGTGATACTTTCAGGAGGAAGTAGCTTGATTACAGGATTGAGTGAAAGAATCGAAGTTGAATTACAGAAGTTTTTTTCAGAAAAGTTAAAACCAAAAATCAAAGTAGTAGCAGCCTCCGGAAGAGAAAACATGGGTTGGATTGGAGCTTCAGTTCTATTTTCAAAAGACCAATTAAAGAAAGGGTGGATTAGAAATCCTTCTCATCAGGAGTTAGAGCAACAACAAGCTGGTTAAACAATTTTAAAAAATTTTAAAATTATTAGAAGTAGTGGAAAGCATGGTTATTAGTTTAAGCACGCGATCAGAATTCCTAAAGGGATTCCAAAAGAAAGTTATTCAAGGAAGAAAACTGTTACAGTTTTCAAATCATCTTTGGGCAGATAGATTATTGACTGATTTATATTTTGATATCGAAAAAACTGAATGGCTCGATATCCAAAAAAAGCATCAATTAATAATGATTATATCAAATTCTTGGTGGATGTATATCAATTCATTGATTCATAGGACTGAAGAGGGTATTGACATAGATTTTATTAGATATGTCGATGCATATAAACGTTTTTTTTCGTTTTTGTCTAAATTAGACGATTTTTACCTACTTAATAACTTTGCAACTAACTTACTTAAATCATTTACTAAAATGGATTCTTTATCTCAAAAGGGTATAACAAAGTTTATCAATTCTTTCTGTGTCAAGGTAATTGAAAGGGAAGATTATATCAAGTTAATCGAATTGCAGTTAGTTTTGATGTATTTAAGAAAATCAGTTGTTCCTCAGGAGTTTTTTCATTTAAGTATGGAGGTGTTAGGTAGAACAATTTTTAAACTCGAACCAGGGAAACGGGCTTTATTTCTCTATGTTTTTATAGAGAACGTGAATGTAAATTTTCAACTGATGGAGAATTCTGAAGAATTCGTAAAGATTATGATTAAAATCTTGGTAAATAGAATTCCAGGCTATTTAAAGAACGAATTTAGTAATATGGGTAAGATTTCAATTAATGAACGAAATTTTAACACTATTTTAGGGGATTTAGAAGGATTAATTTATTACTTAAACAACATTGGAGAGCATTCTTGGATAATTCCTATTATAAAAAATCTATTTTCTAAAATTCAAGCGTTCCATTCATATGGAGATGCCGTTACATATATCAGGAAATTTATAGATTTTGCAATTACTAGAAATAGATTTGAGATTGCGTTTCAAATTTACGATTTTCTCGAAGATCTTTTCTTGTATCAGACGGATCTTGGATACGATAACATTTTAATTGAACTTTGGGTCGAGGCATGCAAAAAATTCGTAGAAATGAAGGAAAAGAAATATCTTTTGCAATCTATTGAAAAGTTAAATACACACCTAAAAATTCCTCAAACTAATGCTCAACTGTATCACTTCTTTTATACATGTAATTTCTTATGGAAATTTAAGTCATTATTTTTCTCATTAGAACAAAAAGATTTTTGGCAAATGATGTTTTATCGAGTTGTATATGAGCAAAAAGATTTTAAACTCGCTCAAAAAATTATACCTTATTTAGAGAAAAACTTAATAAATGCAATTGGCAATACTCTTGTTTTATATAACGAGACGGAATCACTTAGAAGAGAAATTTATTCTTTTGGAA
Source organism: Promethearchaeota archaeon (assembly GCA_019894655.1). The sequence goes on from JAGXNZ010000404.1 coordinate 3,862, forward strand.
AGGAAAACTTACTTTTTACTGGTTTTGAAGAAGGGTTTGTAATAAAAAAGATGGTATTTAGGATAGACCACGAGGGTTTAATTTCTATTCGAATGATATCCGTTGATGATAAAATAGTTGAGGGAAAAATTTTCAACGAATATTGGAACGATGCACATATAATAGATATTTATAATGACATTTTTTCAGACGGCCAAGAAAAAAAATATAACTTTAGCGTAAACGAATTCGGTAGGTTGTTATATGTATTTCTACCAATTAAAATTCGCACCTTTTTAGAGCAGTTTGAGATTAAGTCTTTAAATATCACACCCGAAATTTATTTTATTTTAGATGAGATGACGATTCCTTTCGAATTGATTTATGACAATAATTTTTTCTTATTAAAATATTCTATTGGGTATATCATTGGAGAACCACCTCTTGGAGGGGTCCCTTTTGGACACGATACGGATGAAAAAGAAGAAAAGCTAACGAGAGACGGTAATTTCAATGTCCTGATCATCGATTCCATAAATTCTTCAGGACCTATAACGTGGAACGAAGAAATTAAATCAAAAGAGTTAATATTCCCTTTCAAATCAGGAATTAATGAATTTAACTATATAGCTGAATTTTTCAACAATCGCGAAGAGGTAAATCAAATAACCGTCTTAATGGGCCCTGATTCTTCTCGAGATAATATTCTAACACATATAGAAACTGGATCGAATCATATCATCCATTTTGTTGGAAATATTTTTTATTCAAAATGGAATCCAAGGGATAGCTTTTTCCTCTCTAATGATAATGAAATAATAACATTTAATGATATTAACAATTCAATAAAAGCGAACTCTAGCGCAGAAAAACCGTTTTTGTTTTTTAATTCTCAAATTTATGATACTGATGGTAAAAAGTTAAAGAATGTTTTACGCACATTTGGAGAAATAGTTGAATATTTCGATTATGAGCGAATTACAGGTGTAATGTCCAGAAATTATCCGATCTTTAATGACGAGACAAAGGAAATAATCGCTAACTTTTATATCAATTTATTTAACGATTTTAGCCAAGGTGTTTCCCTTATGAAGGCACGACAAACATGTATGGCAAATAAAATGACTAAGCTTGTAGAAAAGAAATTTGATGAGTTATCGGCAGAGGAGGGCGTAAAAAACATTGATTTAGAAGGATCACTAGCTATCTCAAGCTATATGCTTTTTGGTAAACCTTGGAAAAAATTAAGTTAGAAAAACAATTATAGAGTTATAATGTAATCCCTTCGTTTTGCTTAAACTTAATTAAAAGTACTCATATTAAAACATTAAATTTAGAAACATAAATTGGTCTAAAATGTCAGATAGGATTATTGAACTCCGCGTTGAAAATAACAGACTTAAGAATGAGGTACAAAATTTAGAAAATAAAGTATTATCATTAGTAGGAATGATTAGTTTAGAACCTTCGGGAGGTCCTGAACGCAAGAATGTTCTCAATGAGCATTTAATTAATCTAATTACTTCAACATCTATTCAACTTAATATTGTTTCACCTAAAATCGATAAATTTTACAGCATAGAACTTAAAAAGCTGACTGAGAAAGGAATTCCAATACTTATCATTACTAACGATAGAGGTAGTATTCCAAAAATTTACCAAGAAATCTATGACGATTTAAAAAAAACTTCAGGAATAAGCATAATTAATAACCCAAATGTTAGATATCTATTAATTTTCAATGCTGAAGAAGGTATTTATTCCGGTGGCTCATTAGATAAAGAAGAACTAGAAAAATCTATTCTTATTATTACGCGTATCAAAGAAAGCGCTAAACTCAGAAAAATCGCTGAAATATTTAGTTTAATGCTCCCCTCTTTTATGAGGAGCAAATAACTAATAATTCTATAGTTTATCTTTTGAAAGTGGGATTATATAAATGAAGATGACAAATCATTCTAAGTCTGAGAAATCTAGGGAAAAGGAAGAAAAGAACAAAGATAATTCTGTTAATGATGACAATTTCGATCCTTCGATTTCTAAAAATAAATTTGATTGGGATTTCATACTTGAAAGAGAATGGTCGAGAACAAAAAAGTAATAGCCTCCCAAAAAATTGCTGAATTCTTTGGATTGGGGACAAAATTCTATGAGGAAACCTTTAAATTC
>JAGXNZ010000405.1 GCA_019894655.1 Promethearchaeota archaeon
ACGAGGCTTTAATCAAAGTTAAATATTGTGGTATTTGTGGTTCGGATGTTGAATCTTTTAAAAAGGCAGGTATGTATGGTTCAGGGACAATTATAGGGCATGAAATATCTGGAGAAATAATAGAAATAGGCGATAATGTAAAAAAATTGAAAATTGGAGATCATGTAACTATAAATCCGAATGCTCCATGCTACAATTGTTATTGGTGTAATCAAAATCAAGAGAACAAGTGCAAATTTGCCCCTAGAGCTTTAGGATCGCTTACTGATGGTGCAATGGCCGAATTTATTAATGTAAACGAGGAAAGAATTCACATTTTGCCTGAATCAATCTCATTAGAAGAAGGAGCCATGATCGAGCCACTGGTGGTTGGTATTTATTCTGTTCAAGAGTCTGGCATAAAAATAGGTGATAGCGTTGCGGTTTTTGGAACGGGCACTATTGGTTTAATGACAATTTTAGCGTTAAAATTAGCAGGTGCAGGTAATATTTATGCGTTAGAGCCAGTAGAATCTAAGCACAGAATAGCGTTGGAGATGGGGGCCAATAAAGCATTCACCCCACAAAACTGGAAAAAGATTCAAAGATTATGTGATAAAATAGGGCCAGCTCACATATTTGATTGCGTAGGAATAAGTGAAACAATTACATCAGCAATAGATCTTGTAAGAAGAGGAGGGTATATCACAATGATTGGTATGGATTCTGAAATCACAGACCTAAAAAATTTCTATGGAATTGCAATTAAAAATATCACATTGAGAGGTATTTTTGCATATAACCAAGATACATTTAAAACTGCTATAAATTTATTAGATCAGAAAAGGGTGAATTTAAAACCACTAATTACTAAAATAATAAAACTAGATGAAGTTCCCATAGCAGTTGAAGATTTATCAAAAGGATTACATGACGATATAAAGATCTTGGTTGAGATAGAATAATTCTTTAATTTTTTTACTATTTTTTTACTTTTTTTAACATTATAACATTTTTGAATTATGACCTAATGCCCTCTTTTTACAGATTTAATTTGATGAATTTGGAAAATATATATAAATTCATGTAACAATAAATAAGATATTCACCAATTATGTGAAAAAAAATTAAGAGGTTAATCTAATGGAAGATAAAATTAGTCCATATGATGCGAAAATATGGACGAAATCTTATGATAAACACGTAAAACCGAATTTAGAATATCCTAAAGAGAGTCTTGGTAAAATTTTTGATGATGCTATGAAAAAATATCCTGAAAGAATCGCATGCTATTTTATGAAGCGGGAAATGCCTTTCAGTGAACTTAGAGAATATACTCACAGATTCGCGACATTTTTACAAAAAAATGGTTTGAAAAAAGGAGATCGCGTAGCTATCAATTTAGCTAACTGCCCTCAGTATTTAGCTGCACATTTTGGAACAATTTTAGTGGGTGGAGTAGCATCCGGGTGTTCACCGCTTCTAAGTCCAACTGAAATTGCTTACCAAATAAACGATAGTGGAGCCAAATTTTTTGTTACCTTAGACGCTGTATACGAGAAAGTATTAATGAAAGTAATAGATAAAGTGCCAAATCTTAAATGTGTGATTACAACTAACATTTCTGATTACATGGGGCTTTCAAAACCTTTAGTATTTCTTGGTAAGCTATTAGGTAAAATACCAAAAGGAAAAGTTGAACCTTATTCCGGAAAACTAATTATCGATTTCAAGGATGTGATGGAAACATCCATTGATATACAGGATGTAGAGATTGATGTGAAAAAAGATCTTGCACTACTTCAATATACTGGGGGAACCACAGGGTTACCTAAAGGCACAGAACTTACTCATTCTAACTTAACTAGTAATATAGTTCAAGTAGCGACCTGGTTAGATAGAAAGGAAGCAAAGGAAGGCGAAAATAATTTATCGGCTTTTCCACTCTTTCATTTAGCTGGTTTAGCTATGAGTATGATAACTTTATATACCTCAGGAGGCCAAATCTTAATTGCAAATCCTCGTGATACCGACCATATTATAGAAGAGTTAATAGAAAAAAATCCAAAAATAATGGTGAATGTGCCAACCTTATTTTTATCAATTAAAAACAACCCAAAATTAAAGGATGTGCCTGAATCTACTCTCAATAATATAGATATGTATGTTTCTGGAGCTGCACCTTTTCCCGCAGAAGCAATTAAGGATTTTGAAGAATCTATGCTTGGTACTAATAAGGTTTTAGAAGTTTACGGAATGACTGAGACAAGTCCAATTCTCACAATGAATCCTTTTCTTGGTAAGAAAAAAGTCGGAACTGTAGGTTTACCCGTACCTGATACCGAGTTAAGGCTTGTAGATATTGAAACTGGGGAACAAGTAGAACTCGGGAAACCTGGCGAAATTATTTGTAAAGGTCCTCAAGTTACAAGAGGTTACCTTAACAAACCAGACGCAAACGCAAAGACAATTATTGACGGATGGCTTCATACTGGTGATGTTGGCGTAATGGATGAGGATGGGTTCATAACGATTGTGGATAGAACTAAAGATATGTTAATCGTAAGTGGGTATAAGGTTTATAGCGTTCACGTAGAGGATGTAATGACAAAACATCCAGATATAGAATTAGTAGCAATCATAGGTTTGAAAGATCCAGATCGCCCTGGGAGTGAAATTGTTAAAGCAGTCGTTCAGCTTAAGGAAGGAGTTCAACCAACTGAAAAAGTAAAAAATAGCTTAAAAAAATACAGTGCTGAACATCTCTCGAAATATGAAAATCCAAAATTATGGGAATTCAGAGAAACATTGCCTTTAACAGCAGTGGGAAAGGTATTAAAAAGATCTCTCCGAGAGGAAGAGGCAAAAATGGAATAAATAATTTTTTTTTCTTATTATTATAAACTTATTTAAGCATTTTATCAAATACTAATCATAATTAATAATTTATTTCTAAATCAAAGAGTTGATAAAATTGAATAATAAAAAAGGACAAGTTCAATGCATTAGTGATGAAATTCTGGAAAAATTATCGCTAAAAACCCGTAATAAATTTTTAAATTTCAATTTAATGAGTTTTTTAAAACCGAAGCATTTTAATTTCCTGAAACAAGCTCAAAAGTTTTTTGTGAAATTTGAAAATGATAATGATATAACCCATAACGAAGATTTTTACGAGTGGATACCAGAAATTGGCAAAAATGGATATATTACTCGAATGCATAAATTTGATAATCTTGGGTTAAACTTCGAGCCTTATGGGATGACTACTGAGTTTATGAGAGTTTTAGCTATGGATTTCTTTGATCCACAGCTAGCAATGGGCGCTGGAGCTACAGTTTTAGCAGTGAATCCCTTATTATTTCACAACGAAGATGTTGACATTCGATTGAAAGCTTTAAAAGAATTAGTAACTGGAGAAAAAATAGGGTGTATTTGCATAACAGAGCCAGAAAGAGGTTCTGATGCTGTCCATATGCTAACCACATGTGAAGAACAAGGAGATGGAAGTTACATTTTAAACGGGCAAAAAATATATCAAACTAATGGAAGCAAAGCAGATTGGGCTG
>JAGXNZ010000406.1 GCA_019894655.1 Promethearchaeota archaeon
ATAAATGCACCCCCATGAATCCAGAACATCACTGGGCGCTTCTTATTATCTACATTAGGGGTCCAGATATTAAGATTCAAACAGTCTTCACTTTCGGGTTGAAGTTTACCCGTAAAATCTTCGAGTTAAGAATATCCTTTGTACGCACAATGCCCATATTCAGTAGCATCCAATACATCATCCCAAGGTTTTTTCGCAATGGGAGGAGAAAATCATAATTCGTTTATTGGAGGTTCTGCATAAGGATTACCTTTAAATATTTCTAATTTGTTTTCCTTATAGCCCTGTATTTTTCCAGACGTGGTTTCAATAATGACCGTTTTTTTTCATTTTCTCTCATTTTTTTTTGTTTTAATTGATTAATATTATTTATTAAACTAGAAAAGTATACTTTTCTAATAGATAATAAGGAAAATAACAATTACAAAAAGAAATAACACATAAAAGAAATAAAAAAAAAAAAACTAAATTGTTTTGATATTCTATTGTGGTTAATTATAGCCCTATTTCAGCCAACTTCTCCTTATTCTTTTTAACTATATCAGGTGTCAATTTGAAAAATCTCCAGAGGATTATCGTTGCGATAAGCATAAAAATCATAGGAAGCAAAGCAAAATGTATTTGAATTCCGAATATAGCTTCATTACTTTGGGGTGGAAGTGGAGTTAGAGGATTTCCGTCATCAGGGACGAAATTCGTAAGAGTATGTACTATCGAAAAACTAAGAGCTTGAAAAACTAATGCCCCCCTGCTAACGAAAGTTTGAAAGCCTTGATAAATTCCCTCCGTTCTTTTACCCGTCATAACTACTGATTCATCTATTATTGTCGATCTAACCGGTGACAACATAACCCAAAATCCACCTTCACCCATACCCCATATAAATATTGCGGCGATCATTATATAGTAATTGGTAATAAAGAAAAGCGGTAGTGTAACAATTGTTAAAAAAGTAGCCGCAATGATTATTGTTTTCCGGTCATTTTTTGTTATATCTGCTATTTTTCCCCAGATAGGCATTGAAATAAACATTCCTAAGAGAAGAGCTGCCATTATAATGATAACATCATCTGTGGTTACGCGTAATACATAGTGGGCAATATATGGAATGGAACCAATCATTGTTGATACTAGAGATTGATAAAACATGAAGGAAATTATATATGCCATGAAATTCTTATGCTTTAAGCAAGTTTTATATTCCCTGAAAAAATTTTTTCTTTCCATATTTTCTTCACATTTTTCAAGATAGCAATCAATCCGCACTTGATCCTCTCTGCTTCCTGGAATTGCGAGTGCTAAAGCGGCTAAACATACAATTACAACCACACCAGCTTGAAATGCATATGAGTTCTTATCTCCAAATACTATAAAAAGACTTGGAATGATAAATCCAGAGACTGTTCCTAAAGCTGCTACTAGAGTATTCAAAATAGAGGATAGTCTACGCTCACTATCTCCACGAAACTTATCTGGGAAGATAGAATAAAAATTCACACCATATAATGAAGCAAAAGTATCGTATAAACATGTCATAATTACGAGCCAAAGAAATAAAATTAGTGCTCCGTCGTTTGGATCTACATTTGGAGGTGTAAAAAGAAGCAAATAACTAAGAATCCATGCAACTCCTCCGATTATAACCCAAGGTAGACGCCTTCCCCATTTTTTTGTAAATTTAAAAGGTCGATCTGTTAAATAACCGATTAATGGGTCATTCACCGCATTCCATATTGCGAATATAATGAATCCTATACTTGTAAGCCAAACATTTAAACCAATCTCAGTCTCATAATAAAAGAAAACATATGTTCCGAAACACATTACAAAGAATTCACTAATGTAACAACCGAAACCATATGATACCATACCTTTTTTCGAGTGTTTAATCTCAACCGTTTCATTTTCCATTTATAAAACCTTTTTTTAAATTAGAGTAAGTTATTTATTGTTAAATTTATTGAATAAATGAATTTACGTTTGGATTCAATATAAAGTTATATTTTCTCAAAAGATTTATTGGTATGTGATTGAAATTCGCAAAAAATTCAGCAGAAATGATCTTAACTATTCATAAACAAATAAATTAATTACTCAAAATTATTTCAGAATAATATTCAACTAACAAATTTATAATCAATTCCCCTAACTCTTTGAAGACTTTAATTTTACCATTATCAAGTGTGCGTAGTCGCTTCAAACAATTCCATAACCCAAATTTATCGTTATTCTTTGTCCCTAAAGCGTCTGTATATTCTCCACCAGCAATTAAAAAGCCGCCTAAGCCCCCAATTGGAGGCCATTTATTAAGAGCAGATTCAAAATCTCTTTCCAATTCCTCATTCATAATCTTAAGCTTTTCTTCGTCCAAAACACCTAAAGCTGCTCCAAGTGAATGCTCGAAATGCCCCGCATGTGCAGCGCTTAATAATATTTTAATTAATGTCCTTTTTATCTGTCTCGGATTTCCACCATTAATTGCGAGTTCTATAGAAAGTTTGTCTAATTCTACCATTATCCTGTCAATATTATTATCAGCAATTCCTTCTGTTGTGGATATAATCAGTTTCTCTAATTGTAGTGCGTCCTGAATTTCTTTAGCACAATGAACAAGAGGATTATTTCCCCCGTGCCCTGAATATATAAATACCCTCGACGTTGGTAAATCCATTTTCTTATAAATTTCAGTGTGGAATTTTATGAAATCTATGATATTTTTGACTATTTCTTTTACTGGAATTGATTTTGGTGCCCAATCTTTTGCAATTGCAGTGAAATTATCTGTTGCCCACGGTATATGTCCAACATATCGCCCTCCAGTTTTACACGAGATAAGATGAGCCACTCGTTGCGAGTGTA
>JAGXNZ010000407.1 GCA_019894655.1 Promethearchaeota archaeon
AAATTGGAGAAATAAAATCTAGTTAATATTAAATTTAAAAAAAAGAAATAAATGGTTATTGTATTAAAGTGGGTAGGATTTTTGCTAATGGAACGGCCAACCCACCAAGTAAGGAGCCAATAGATGTCAGTTTTTTCAAGTAATCTTTCATGTTTTTAGTTACTTTTATAGTTTTTGTTTTTCCTTCAATAATAGTGCCATCAGCTGACATTAAAAAATTTGAATCGTCTCTTCTCCCGTCTCTTTTGGCTCTAAAGTTAACCAAGTTGTATCTCCATTTTCTAACATAGTTGATAATACACGTGCAATGTCAGTACCTTCAGAAGAGATTAGAGGGAAGGGTTTATTTGGAATTAAAAAGCTTCCTCTTCCTTCGATTTTGATATCCAACTTCAATTTATTAGGTTCGAAACCAGGGGTGACAATCTTTATAGCGTAATTCTTATCTTCAGGAGTATTATTGTAGAGGAAAACCATCACATTAAGTTCTGAATTCAAATACACAACTTCTTGTGCTGAAGAATCCATATAAATCGGATCTTTCGAAATGCGTTCGATGTTATCAGCAAGCTCTAGTTGAAGCCTATCAATGATGTTAAAAAAACCAGGATTGTATTTTTTAATATAACTGAATAATTTATAGATATCAGAAGTAGAGAAATACCACAAACCTTCAATTAGTAACCCCCTTTTGATGTCAAAAGAAGCAGAATCTACATTAATTACTTCTTTTAATTCACGAGTAAATTGTTCATCCGTTAAAACGCCTTGAAATCGCAAGTAGTATAAGAATAATATTGATTCAATTCCAAAAGTTAATGGTAATTCATCTTCCTCGGCTTCTTTAACCTTTTGAATAAAGGTCGGCGTTAAAAATTTTTCTATCCCTGCTAAGTATTCGTCCCATTTGAGATATGTAACCGGATCCAAATGATCTGCAAAAACCTCTGCAAAAAAATTATCTAGAAAAATTTGATGAGTTGTAGGCTTATAGAAATCTTGAAGACCGTTTACATCGTGAATATTGAGGTTTAAACTCCGAATAATAATTGCTAATCCTAACCCAATTAGTGCAAATCCTGCTGCTGCGAATCCTAAGTCCAGATTTTCGCCTAATAACATTACCAAGAACAAAATAAGTGCTACAAAACATATAGCGGCAATAATCTTTAGCAAATTAACAACTCGTTTAACGCTAGAAAACAACATTTCAAAGCCATCGAGGCTATCTATTGGGCTCCCTCTTTTTCTTTCAAATTTTAATCTTAATTTAAGAGAAGAATTTGTAGAATTTGCTCCTAGAAATACATTATTGAATTGAAGGCATATATTCCTAAGATTACGAAGAAAACAATTTTTAACGCGAAGTCCAATACTGAAATAAAAGCTAGAATGGTTACTATTAAGAGAAGAATAGGAAGTACGAATAATAGAATTTTACCAACTCCAGAGACATATTTGACCATTTTGCCTTGAAATCGTTCCTTTTTATTTATTTTTAATAAATCTTTTTTTAATTCTCTTTGCATTTTTTATTTCATCTGTTTAAATTCTGTAAAATTTAATGAAGATATAGTTAGAATAATAGAAATCGTGATTTAAAATATTAATGTAAATATCTCCTCAACTTCTAATTTAAAAACTAAATATTTAAACAAGACATCCTTTAATAACATCATGTCGGAAATTGATAATTATGAAATCGTTCGGCAAAAACTGAGTCTGGACTTGTTATACGCACCAAAACATAAAAAAATCTTTGAACTGATGAAAGTCTTGTGGAATGAAGAAGAAATTGAAATTCTTTCCAAGTTTGAAGGCGCTGATAAATATACTCCAGTAGAAGCGTTAGAAAAATCAACTGGCATTCCCCGAGATATGCTTGTGTCCATATTGGATAAGCTATACGATAAAGGTACAATTGCCAAAGTAGAGAATGCTTATGGATTAGTTCCGATTCTTCCGGGCATATTTGAAAGATATTTTATCAGAAGGAATGATTCTAAGGAAAATTTAACAAAAGTAGCGGAGTTATTTAGATGGTTTTTTAAGAGCTTTCTACCTTCCTTCTTAGTCGATACTAACTTAAAGTTTTTTAGACCACGATTACCCATTGACGCTAAGGATAAATTAATTGAAATTGACGAATCTCTTGATGTCGAGTCTCAAATTCTTCCGTATGAATTAGTTTCTCAATTAATTGATAATTACGAGGTCTTCACTGTTATTCCTTGTCAATGCC
>JAGXNZ010000408.1 GCA_019894655.1 Promethearchaeota archaeon
TATGTAATTAATCATTCTGGTGCCAAATATATTATCGTCGATGAAAATCTGATTCAGGTAGCGGAATCTGTTGCTCCGTTATGTAAAGCTATTGAAGGCTACATAATCATTACTGATAATGATTTATCTGATTTAAACACAAAACTTAAACCAATTTATAGTTATGAAGAACTTTTAAATAAAGCTTCACCCACATTTGATTGGCCACATTTAGATGAGAATTCATCTTATGCTGCGTGTTATACAACAGGCACTACAGGTAAACCTAAAGGAGTTTATTATTCTCATCGGGAAGTATACATTCATACTTTAATGTTTACAGCAAAATTTTTAATTTCTGTAAATGATGTAGTCTTTCAAATGGTTCCTATGTTCCATGTTCTTGGTTGGTCAATACCTCAGGCATCGGCATATGCGGGTGCAAAATTAGTATTTTCAGGCAAATGGAATTTACTAGATTTAAAGGAACTTACTTATCTCATGGTCAAAGAAAAAGTAACAATCTCGGCTGCAGTACCGACTGTTTTGATGGCGATGCATGAAATTATTATGAAAATGGACGAAAAACCAAATCTCACAGGCGCTCGTTTTCTTTGCGGGGGTTCTGAACCACCCATAACTCTAATGCGAGGATTTTGGGATGAAACTGGTGGAGAAATAGTACACACTTATGGTTCTACAGAAGGATTGGCGATAGTTACTCTAAATTATTTTAAACCTTGGCTTAAAAAAGGTCTTTCAGGAGAAGAGCTCTGGGATCTTAAGAAAAAGCAAGGCACTATAAATTCGGGTATAGATATTAAAATTGTAGATGAAGAAGGGATTGCACTTCCGCATGATGGAATCTGTTCTGGAGAAATACTTTTACGCGGACCTTGGATTACCAGAACGTATTATAACTCAGATCGTACCAAAGATAGCTTTACAGATGATGGCTTTTTTAGAACTGGAGATGCTGGTAGTATTGATTCTGAAGGATATCTTAAGATTACGGATAGAATTAAAGATGTAATTAAAAGCGGTGGCGAATGGATAAGTTCAATTGATATGGAGAATACTCTAATGTCTCATGCAAATATTCTTGAAGCTGCTGTTATAGGAATACCCCACCCGAAGTGGGAAGAAAGACCTTTAGCTTTAGTTGTTCTACGAGTAGGTTTTGAATCAATTGATGAAGATGAAATTCGTCAATATCTTGCTAAAAATTTTGCTAAATGGCAACTCCCAGATAAGATCTTATTTGTGAACTCAATCCCCAGAACTAGTGTAGGTAAACTAAATAAGAAAGTAATGAGAATGGAATATAAAGATATTTATAATGAGATTTGAAGAAAAAAAGGGATTGTATTATTATGCCAATAGTAGATAAATCAAAGTTTCATCGTCCTGAAATTATTAGGATAATGAAAACTCGTAAACATAACCAAAAGTTGTTTATGGATGCATTTTTTGAGAAAACTGGCTCCGATCGCAAGTTATATTTACCAATATTTAAAAAAATAGATGATTTAAACATAAGTTGGATTCATGGAAAAAATACGAAAGGTATTCTTTCAGCAGAAGATATTTTATTAGCGGTCAAATATTTAAGGTTTTTCTTAGAATTCCAAGCAGAAGATATGCAAAAATTAACACCAATTCCAAGAAAGGCAATAGTAGAACCTGTTAGTGAGGGAGGTGTGTCTGCTGAATGGAATGCATATCCAGGATCATTGGAGGATTATGCCATGATCTATATCCATGGTGGAGGCCATATTATGGGGTCAGTTAAAACTCATAGATTATTTACATTGGAACTTGCTAAAGTGACCAATTTGCGAGTTTTGAGTATCAATTACCGTCTTGCTCCTGAACATCCTCATCCTGCAGCTTTAGAAGATTGTGTTTCGGCTTATAATTGGCTTCTATCATTAGGTTTTAAATCAAGTAAAATAATTATTTCAGGAGATTCCGCTGGTGGTTATTACACACTTTTAACTTTACTTAAGCTCCGAGATGATGGAAGTCTTCTGCCTGCAGGTGCTATCTGTTTTTCACCATCAACAGATATGGCGCAAACAGGTGAATCAGTAAAAAAAAATTGTTATACTGATCTTATTTTGGGTGATTTAGGTTATATCTGGTGGATCAACGCCCATATTGTTGACGCAGATCCTTACGATGCTTCTATATCACCTCTATATGCTGACCTAAAGGGTCTTCCTCCAATATTGATTCAAGTAAGCACAAGTGAAATGCTTTTTGACGATTCTAGGATGTTTTATGAACGCGCGCGAGAAGCAGGTGTTGATGTTACTTTACAAACTTGGGACGATACTTTACATGTATTCCAAAATAAGCCACAATTACCTGAAACAAAGGAAGCGATGGAAGAAGTAAGAGATTTTGTTAAAAAATTAATATAAGTCGAATAATACATGGCTGATATGAAATAAATTTTAATGTCCTTACACTGATTTTCTATGTGAAACTAATTTTTATTTAGTTGTATATTATCTTAATTAATCTATTCTAGATTATTTTTCCACAATAAAAAAGGTTTGAAAGTTGACAATACTCGAAGATGCTTTAAAAGGGAATATTACAAGTGAGATGCTCCAAGTAGCTGAAACTGAGAAAGTTGATCCAAAAGAAGTTATTAAGAATGTCTCAAAGGGAAGAATAGCTATAATGAAAAGGGAAAATTTCAATCCTATAGGTATAGGATTTCCTCTTAGAACCAAAATTAACGTAAATCTAGGGACATCTTCTTCGACAATTGATATTGATGAAGAGTTTAAAAAAGTAGAGATTGCTCAGAGATATGGAGCTGACACCATTTCTGATCTATCTATGGGTGGAGATATCGATGCTATTAGGAAGAATATATTAAAAATCTCAAATTTGCCTTTAACCACCGTGCCAATCTATCAAGCAGTTATTGAAGCAGATTCGATTTCAAATGTTTCAGAAGATTTAATCTTCAAGGTAATTGAAAAGCAGATAAAAGATGGAGTAAGTTCGATTGTCTTGCATTCGGGGTTTACTCTTAACACATTAAACGAAATGAAAGGAAAAAGAATAATGAAAATGGTTTCAAAAGGAGGAAGTTTGACAGCTTCTTATATGAAATCTAGGGATGTAGAAAATCCTTATCTGCAGAATTTCGAGAATCTTATGGAATTAATTAAAGAATACGATGTGGTATTAAATTTAGGAAACGCTTTAAGAAGTGGTTGCATCCACGATCAAGTTGATGAATTTCAGCTTTCTGAAATAAAGATGAATAATAAATTAGCAAAAATAGCAAATAAGTGGGGAGTTCAGGTAATTTTAGAAAGCTTGGGAGGTCATATAATCGCACAAGACATAATTAAATGGGTAATACAACATAAAAAGATGACCAATAATAGACCGCTATTCGTATCAGGACCACTCCCGATTGATACAGCTACAGGTCACGATCATATTGCCGCTGCTATCGGGGGTGCATTTGCTTCTGGGTTTGGTGCAGATTATATATGTGCGATAACGCCTGCAGAGCATCTTTGCTTACCAACACTTGAAGATATCAAGAATGGATTAATTGCCTGCAAAATAGCAGCCCATGTAGGAGATTCTATGAAATTTGGTTTGAACCACCTTTTTAACGACGATTTGGAACTTTCTAAGAATCGGTATTTAAAAAATTGGAAAGAGCAATTTGAATACTGTATAGACCCTGATGAACCAAGAAAGAGACACCTAACTGATGGAGAAGTTTGCACTATGTGTGGTAAACACTGTGCACTTTCTATCTCAAAAAAAATATTTTAGCTATTCCTGTTTCTGTTTATATTCAATATATTGACAGACTTTAGCTAAGGCGTTTACAGGTCTATCCCACAACTTAAAAAGTAACGCTCCGTTTCTTCTTAGTCTCTTTGACCAAGGGCTCGTAAAACTCATGGGATTAACATAGAAGATCGGCACGGAATATTCTCGACTGTTTTTCATAGTTGGCTTGAGTAATTTTTCAGCTAATTTATCTATCTGTTCCTCGGACAGATTCTCAAATTCTGCCCATTTTGCGATAATTTCGTTCTGTAGATAATCATTCATTACATCCTGAAACCCCACAACTCCATACTGAAAAATAGCATCAACTTCACCCGACTTCATTAGGATTTTAGGGAGAGTTATATAAAAATACGGAAGGTTCATATCAAAGGTACAATCGATAGGATTATTGAAGCCAGCAGTCGAAGGTAAGATAGTTTTCAATTCCTCTTGGAGCGATTCAGAAAATTCAGGAACGATAAGCCCATGTTTTTCTGCATTATTGGCAATCATAGCCCCCGGTCCTCCTGAATTAGTCAATATTCCAATTTTTTTACCTTTAGGTAAAATTTTATTCGATATGATTAAAGCAATATCCAAGAATTCTTGAACATAGTCGGTTTTAATAACACCCGTTTCTTTAAATACTGCGTTGTATATTTTTGAGTCGCCCGCGAGTGATCCAGTATGGCTTTGCAAAGCTCTATTTCCTCCCTGAGAACCCCCAACATAAATCGCTATAATTGGTTTTTTAGGAGTTATCTCTCGTGCCAATTCTAAAAATTTCTTTCCACGTTTTAACTCTTCGATGTAAAGCCCTATTACTTCTGTTTCTTCGTCATCCTTATAGTATTCCAAACAATCTACGATGTCAATATTTGCTTCATTTCCAACGGATAAGGACTTACTTAATCCTAAATCTAAATTTTCTGGATCATACCATATATGTGAAGAAAGGGTTCCACTCTGAGACGCAATAGAAAAGTTCCCTTTTTTTAAATGCTCCCATATGGCTATATTAAACGCACTGTTGTTGTTCGTCTTCTCAAACCAATTATTGAAGACGCCCAAGCAGTTTGGGCCAATAAATCGTATCCCATACTTCATAGCAATTTCGTTAATTTCTTCCGTGAGTGTGTTTTTGCGGTCGCCAGATAATTCGCGAAAGCCCCCAGATATTAATACAATCTTATCCACGCCTTTATCTCCACATTCTCTAAACACTTGAGGAACGATTTTGGCTGTTAACACAATAACAACAA
>JAGXNZ010000409.1 GCA_019894655.1 Promethearchaeota archaeon
AAAGAATGTATGCCTAACATCTAATTTCTCCTTTTTTTCACTTTCTGACATTTTTATCACATTTTTATTTTAAAGTAGATTTTAATGATAATATACAATAATTTTCTTTTGTTATATAAAATTCTTTTTTTCTTTTTTACGATAATTAAAAGGGTTTATAATTTTTCTCCATTTTTTCTTATCATAAGACTAAAAGGATATATAGAAATGCACTTAGAACCAGAATGTATACCGTGTCTTTTTAATCAAGTATTGAGAGCCTTTCAATTGTTGAAACCTAATATATCCCGTGAAATAATATTAGATACTCAGAAGAAGTTAATGGACTATCTCGTGAGTTTTGATATAGAAAAAAGAGCTTCTCCGATAATCGGTAAAGTAGCATACAACCTTGTTGCTGAAGCATTAGGTGTAAACGATCCCTACGCTTCAATTAAGAAACAATACAATCAATTAGCCTTACAATTCTACGATGAGGCTAGAAAAATAGTTAATGACGCTGAAGATCCTTTATTTGAAGCTATTATTGTGGCCGCTCTTGGAAATACGATAGATTTAGGCACCAATCATAAAATTGATTTCATAAACGACATTAAAAACTTTACACCAGACAATTTAGCAATAAACGACTACAAAACATTTAAGCAATCACTTCAGGAGACTAACCACTTACTTATTTTATTAGATAATGCAGGGGAGATTGTATTTGATAAGATATTGGTAGAAACTATGCTCAAAACTTTTCCAGAACTAGAAATAATATGTTCAGTTAGATCAGCCCCCATTATCAACGACGCAACATTGGAAGACGCAAAATTCGTTGGTTTGACTGATCTAGTTCAAGTCATTGAAGCAAGTGGAACACCGGGTATTGATCTTACAACGACAACAGAGGAATTCAAGAAACACTTTTTTCTAAAGGATGGCGTGATTTTATCAAAAGGCCAAGGTAATTTCGAAAGCTTATACCGCATGGAAATCCCTGATAAAGATGTTTATTATTTACTAAAAGTAAAGTGTTTATTGATGGAGAGATTATTCTCCGTTAAAGAAGGAAATATCATTTTTAAGAGAAAGACGGCGAATTTTTGAAGGTTTTAGATGACAGAATAAGTCGCGAATTTTATTTATTTCTCGATTTTGCGATTGCTTGAGTGAAAAATCCAAAGTCTTTAATTTCTGCTTTAGAGTTTTCACCATTAACTCGGTTAAAGTACTCAACAATTTGGTCGTATAAGATTTTTTTAAAGGATTCAAACTGAGAAACTTCGCATAAATCGCTGATTTCGTTTTGGTATAGGTGATAAAACATGTCGAGAGCTTTTTCTGCTTCTTCCCTCATATCTTCTTTGACAAAATCTTTATCCATTATAGCAATTAAAACCAGGCCAAACTTATTTACAATTATCATCTGAATGGATAAGCCTTTAATTGCGATTTCTTCAATCTTTCCCAGGTTCTCCGCTCCAAATAGGGACAACGCTCCTACAAACGATGAGAGCAACAAAGGATTAATTTCAGAATCCAAAATGAGATCTAATAAATACATACCAGTTTCCTTACAAATGACGATCCCCTTTAAAAGATTTGAAATATCTGATTTTTGAGCTAAGTTAATTTTAGATTACCTTTAACCTGTTATTATGAAGATCTCCACATTCTTCAATTGATTAATAAAACCATACAATTATTTGTTTAAATGCTTTTATTATTTATCAGACTTTATATTATGGTGATACATACTCCCAGATTTCATAGGACTTTAAGGACTTCTATCTTTTTGTCGGATATATCACTTAATTATTTTTTTTCACAAACAAAGACTTGATATTTTATAATAGACAACTTTATATTTTAATGAATACCTATTCAATTAATATACACTAATAAAGAAAGTGAAAATAAATGAATAAAATTATTGGAATTCCTTCCAATGGACCAGAACTATCCGATACAATATCAGATCATTTTGGTCATTGTCATTATTTCGTAGGAATAGAGATTGACGAAGGAAAAAATGTGAAAAAGCTATTTTCTTTACAAAATAATGGGCATACAGGTTGTATGGAACCAGTTAATAACATGAAAGAAAGAAAAGTAACAGACATGATTGTAGGAGGAATAGGTGGACGACCATATGCAGGGTTCACTCAATATGGAATTGGATTATATAAAGGGGTAACGGGAACTCTGTCTGAGAATATCCAACTATTTTTGCAAGGTAATTTGCAATCCTTAAATGAGCCAATATGTGCAGGTGGCGATCACTCAAATCATAACTGCCAAAAAAATTAACAAAAAATTATAAAAAAATTATTTTTCTAATTCTTTTCTTATTTTTGCCACAACCGCTTTGAATGCCTTAGTACTTTCGCTCTTAGGGTATTTTAATATAAATGGTAAACCCCGATCTCCTTGTTGACTAACTTCGATCTCAAAAGGAATTTTTCCTAAAAATTGTATATTAAAATCTTTGGAAGCCTTTTCTACGCCACCAGGAGGGTAAAGATCAATATATTCACTACAATGAGGGCATGTAAAACCGGACATATTTTCGATTATCCCTAGGACGTGTCTTTCCATTGTTTTTGCCATTACAATTGTCTTACGGGCGTCCATAAGCGCAACTTCTTGCGGTGTGGATACAACAACTACATTCTCGTCTGGGATGAGCTGTAAAATGTCAAGAGTTTCATCAGAAGTACCAGGAGGTAAATCACAGATCAGGTAATCAAGGTCTCCCCATTTAGCTTCTCCTAAAAATTGTCTTACAGCTGACATTTTCATTGGGCCTCGCCAAATTACTGGAGTGTCGCTATCTTGCATCAAGAAAGCCATACTAACGACTTTCGTATTTAAGGGACCATCTACTGGGTAGAACTTCCTTGCGTCCTGGTCAACTCGAGGTCTAACATTAGGATCGATACCTAACATCTTATTTACATTCGGTCCCGTTATGTCTACATCTAATATCCCTACACGTAATCCTACACTGGCTAAACTTATTGCAAGGTTTACTGCTACAGTTGTTTTACCGACACCTCCCTTCCCTGATATGATCACAATCTTATGTTTTATTTTAGACATATTACTACGAATATTCACCATTTGTTGGTCCATTACCTCATGCTTACCTTGATCCACTATTTCTTTTAAATCTATTTCTGGAATTTCATCTTCTCCCATAATTTATTCACTTTTTCAATTGTCATTTGCTTTATTTTTTTAATTTATACTAATAATTTTAAAGATACAATTATCTCCTTTAATTTATCGTTAATATTTTGAAAAGGCTTACATACTTTCAATTATATTTCAATAAATTTGATCAATAAATAATTATAAAATTAAAATCATATTTTGAATAATTATTCTTTATTTTTTAATTTTTCTCTCATAGTATATAAGAAATCAGCATGGAATAAGTTTATAATCGATAATTTATGTTAGGTGAATATGGAACTTGAAAAATCCTTTAAAATTTTATTTGGTTATTCAAGTATTAAACCCAATACGAAGTAGACTATAAATTAGATTTATTTTAATATGAGTGTTTAGGGGTAGCACTGAAATGGAAATAATAGCAATACCGAGTCATAGGAAAGGTGGATTAAGTGAAATAGTCCATCCCCTATTTGGAAGATGTGACAGTTTTACTTTCATTACAATAGATAAAAATAAAATTACTCAAGTTAAAGTAATTGAAAATTCTGCGCTTGATGAAACCCGGAGTTTTGGAACTCTGGCAGCTAAAATCGTTAGAAGTAATGGAGCCGAGAAGCTGTTAGTTACTAAATTGGGGCCAAATGCTTCTATGGCATTAAATTCATTAAATATTAAAACATTCCGCGCTCCTGAGGGAACAATGCTAGTAAAAGAATTAATTAACCTTTACCTAGAAGGAAAGTTATTAGTGACTCCGTCGGAAGATCTTATATTTGAAAAAGATCTGCAGTAAATTTTATTTCTTTGTGGATTTTTATCGATTGCTCTTTTTTTTTGAAATGAAAATTCAAGATATTACATTTTAAAAGTAAACAAACAACCCCACTAAGTTTAAAGAAGACCGATTATAATTTATTCATTCTTCATAACAATTATTTTGGATGATTATTCATAAAATTTATATGGGAACAAAAATTAGTCTATGTATACTCTAAAAGGTGAATTACAAAATGATTAAAATTGCCATTCCAACCTATGGAAAAGGGGGTTTGAATGAGGTAATGAATAAACGATTTGGCAGATGTGAGACATTTACATTAGTGACAATTGAGAAAAACCATATATCAGAAGTTAAATCCGTAGTAAATCATGCGAAAAGTGAAACTGGTGGAGTGGGAATCCAAGCAAGTCAAATTATTGGTAATCTTAACGCCGATGAGGTTATTGTAGACTTTCTAGGTCCCAACGCGACAAATTCTTTAAAAGCATTAAATATAAAAATTAACCACTCTTCCGCAACATTATTTCGTTATATAATTAGCAGCTATAGGAGCGAGGATATTTATATTCAATAATCTAAAGAATTTAATAAGTATCTAAATATTATTCACTCGTGAGACTCTATATTAATTATACTTTGAAGGTGAATCAACTTACCAGTTCAAAACTTTATGGAATTGTATAAATACTTGCCAAAAACTAATTGTAAAAAATGTGGGAAGCCCACATGCATGGCATTTAGCTTAGATTTGTTACAAGGTAAAGTTAAAGTTGACGATTGTACTCCGCTTTTAGAACTAAAATATAAAAAACAATACGACACTCTAAAAGAAATACTTGGTTCGGAAGAAGGGCAGAAAAAAGAACTAAAGATAAATGTAGACGAAGAACTCTGCGATGGTTGTGGAATTTGTGTCACTATCTGCCCTGTAAATGCGAGATATTGCCCATCCAGTTTGAGTGGTAAGGCACCAGAATATCCTCCAGAGGATCATCAGCTTTTTCAAGTTAAAGGAGGAAAATGTGAATTATTAAATCTTGAACATTGTAGAAGGTTAGAAGCCGGGGGAAGAGAAAGAGAGTGTCGCGTCTGTGAAAACTATTGCCCTCGCGAAGCAGTTAAAATCGAATATGTGTAATAGTTTGATAATTATAAGTTATTGAGGAATTAGTTATGAAAAGGTTCACTTGTTCAGGTTGTTCGTTATTATGTGATGACATAATTGTTAAAAGCGATGGTTTGTTTGTAAGTGAGGTTATTGGTGCTTGTTTGAAGGGGAAAGAAAGGCTTGATCAAGTAAGCGCTCGAAATAGAATTACAAACCCATTGATCAGAAAAAACGGCGAATTAAAAGAAGTTCCATGGGATGAAGCACTCGGGAAAGCGATTGAAATCATTAAAAAATCGTCTCTTCCATTGTTATATGGATTTTCAAATGTAACATGTGAAGCTCAGGAAGCAGGAATTAAGCTAGCAAGAAAAATTAATGGTTTCATAGACTCTAATGCTTCAATATGTCAAGGGAAGTTCTTATATAAAGCAAAAAATCTAGGGATAAATCTTACGACCATTACAGAGATTATTAACAAGGGAGATTTAATTATTTTGTGGGGCGCTAACCCTACAGAGACCATTCCTCGCTTATTAAATAAGGTTCTCTTTTCCCGAGGCAAATTTCGGATGACGGGTAGAGAAATTAAAACATTAGTAATAATCGATCCTGTTAAGACTGCATCTTTCAATGTAATGGGTGTTAGAGACCTAGCATTGATGATTGAACCAAATAAAGACATTGACTTAATTCGGATGTTAAAAGAAGAATGCTGTTCCGTAAATAGTATTCCATCTGAAGGGGTCGCTGGAATAGATAAGGATGATCTTAAACGATTATTACTCCATCTTACCGGCGCAGAAAATGGTGTAATAATATTAGGTCAAGGAATTATACAACCTCATCCCGAATATGATCTAGTCAAAGAATTACTGGAATTACTGCAAATGATAAATAAAAGGCAGGAAAAGGGCCGAATATCGTTACTATTAATGGGGGGTCATTTTAACATGGCGGGATTCCATCATGTAGCGCTCTCGTCCTTCGGAGAGCCTGGTAAATTAGAATTTAAGCGAAACCAATTGGTAAAAACAGAGGAAACATTAGTTTCAAAAATTGAAAAAGAAGATTTCGATAGTTCTATAATAGTTGGGACTGACCCTATTTCTCATTTACCTCATTCATTAAGCTCTAAATTGGCGAAAAAACCACTTATCCTTATAGATAACCACAGTACAGCTACTTCACATATAGCAGAGGTAGTACTACCAACAGCAATAACGGGAATTGAAAGCGGTGGATTAGTCTATCGCCTAGATCAAGTACCCATTGAATTAAATAAAATAGTAAATCCACCTAATAACCTTCCTTCAGATGAGGAATTACTTAATCAATTGATTGGATTAATAAATCAAGGGGGGTCGGAATAACATGGAATTTATATTAAACTCGATGAGAAAAATCGATAACGACCAAGTAAAAGAACACGCTTTTGGGACAGAAGATTCTTTAGAAGAGAATTTAGCTATTTGCTTCATTAATCCGAAAGATTTTGAAAAATTAAATTTAGTTTCAAGTCTTCATTTAAAAATATCGAATAAGGAAAAGTATGTTATAGTTAAAGTTGACACAGATGATAACATTCCAGAAGGAATGGTTGTAATGCCTGTTTCTATATGGTCAAATCAGTTATCAGTAATCCAAAATAATGAAATTCTCTATAAAAACATCGTTGTTGACATGGAAGCTACACGTGAACCAATTATGAATTTTCAAGAAATTATAAAAAAACTCTTGGTGAATGATTAAGATGTCAAAACTAATTGTTAAAAACGGTTTTGTTTTTGACCCCTTTAATAACATTGAAGGCGAAAAAAAGGACATTTTAATTGATGCTGGCAAAATCGTAGATAAATTCTCAAGCAGTAACGAGATTAAGGAAATAGACGCAAAAGGAAAAACAGTTATTCCAGCAGCAGTAGAAATTCATGCTCATATAGCATCTCAACAACTTAATTGGGTTCGATTATTAGGCTCTGATAATAAAGATTTTCATAATCTATGGAATGGTTTGACTTTAAATACTATTGCAAAAAATTACATTTCAAACGGATATACTTTTATCCTTGAAGCAAATGTGTTTCCATCGCTAACCAAACAGACGATTTTTGACTTACAACGATTACCCGTCTTAGATAAAGCTTTTCTATTAAATACCAGCAATTTATGGTCTTTAGAGCTTGAATATCAAAAAGAATTGGTTGAAGAAGGTTCTGTTTTTTTATCCGATCTCTTAGAGAAAGTGAAAGGTTTTGGTTTTAAAGCCTACAATCCTTTCGAAGCAGAATATTGGAATTGGAAAGTAGTTAGAAAAAACCTAACAGAAAAAGGGAGGTTATTCAACTTTACTCCTA
>JAGXNZ010000410.1 GCA_019894655.1 Promethearchaeota archaeon
ATTCTGATAAATTGAGCGCTTTAATTTATGAAAAAGGTCATAGCGTTTTAAAAAAAGGAGATATACATGTTATTGTAATTAAAGATGAATGTATCCAAAAATATAATCAAAGAAACACGCTGGAAATGAGGTATGTAGATGAGGGATTATGTACCAACTGTGGTATATGCTACACTCAATTTTTCTGTCCTGCGTTAAATAAAAAAGACGATAGGGCCCATATCAATTCAAATGAATGCTTAGGGTGTGGCATCTGTGAAGAAATATGTCCAAACAATGCAATATTGGGGGGAGATAACAACGAATACCAATAACTTTACAATCGTAATTACGGGTTTAGGTGGACAAGGTTTAATTAGGTTCTTACAAATTTTAGGATATAGTTTAATGCGAAAAGGATATAAGGTAATTACTTCCGAAAAACACGGTTTAAGTCAGAGGGGAGGTAAGGTAACCTGCTTCCTTCGTTTTGGTAATAAGATCACATCCCCAATACCTATTATAGGTTCAGTAGATATGATAATTGCAACCGAAAAGGCTTGTATTCTTGATGTATTAGAATTTGCAAAACTTGATCGAAGTTCGAAGTTAATAGTTGCAACTTACGAGAAAGAATCTCAAAGTAGTGAATACCCTTCTGAGGAATATTTATCAATAATCCTAAATGAGAATTCAGATAATGTCTGCATTGTTCCAGTAATGCAAATTGTTGATAAATTTAAGAATCTTAAAATCATAAATACGGTTATATTAGGGTATATCGTAAGATTCTTACCTATAGCTGAAGATGATTTATTAGCATCAATAAATCAGCATTTTAAGGGAAAATTTTTAGAATTAAATCAAAAAGCGTTTGAAGAAGGAAGAGATTTACACTAAAAATGCATACTTTTTATTTTACATTTCATCACGAGCAGCATACATGTGGTAATTTTTAAGATATTTTTTATTTTCTTTAATTTCTACTACGATTTCTTTAAAAATTCCTTTATAATATTCTTTAGGACTCTTTGCTAGCATCCCTATATTTTCATCTAGCCAAATCCTTTTTTTCAACACTTTCATTTCTATTACCTCCTAAAAAGATTTATAATCGATTTTTTCGTACGTACCTAATTATCACTATCAATAGGCATTATTAAAAGGAATATGGTAAATTTATGAACTATTATCATGAAGAAAATGGATTTTAATTCGAATCCATTTCGTTTTTTATGAATTGGAATATATTTATTACCGAATTTCTGTTTGAGGTTTAAATTTTTTTAGTTAACGATTCACAGCTTTTATGGATTACATTTAAAATAAAATAGTTATAATCTGATTCTTCAAAAGGTTCTCGGAACATGTTCACAACTAAAATTATATGATCTTCCATTTTTATCTGAAGTAGAAATTAAAATTTATTATTGTAGTTGAGAAAAATGAGTGTAGAAGCGTATCTTAACAAAGGGATAAAAGAAATTATTACAGAAATTCCTGAAGTTGAGGAAATTTTAGACGAATTTGAGATTGGTTGTGGTACTTGCGGTGAAGGTTTATGTTTATTAAAAGATATCGTAGAAATTCATTATATAGATGAGGACATGGAAGCAGAGCTGATGGCGAGAATTTCACATGCTATCTTTCCAGATAAGGCTATTGAATTCCCTAAGAGAAAAAGAAAAAAGAAAGGTCCAAGAGAAATTAACTATTCACCACCAATGAAAAAAATGGTATTTGAACATGTCTTGATTAAAAGATGGTTGGCACTGCTACCTAAAGTAATTGATAACTTAGACTTAGAAACCGAGGAAGGTTTACAGCTTATTAACAATGGAATAGATTTTATTAGCAATTTCGCAGACAAATATCATCACGCAAAGGAGGAAGACGAGACATTTAAATATTTTGACGAGAATTTTGACATGATTAAGGTTATAAAAAACGATCACATAAAAGTACGAGGACATGTGAAATTGATGATCGAAGCGATTGCAAATAAAGACAAAAAAACCCTTGCGCAGCATCTGACATCATATAGTAAGATTTTACCAGAGCATATCAAAAAGGAAGACGAAATTCTTTTTCCTTGGATGGACAGGAACCTCACTACGAATCAAATAGGTCAATTATATTCTAGATTTAACGAGATTGACGAAGAATACGGAGATGCCCCCGAAAGACATAGAATTTTTATCGAAGAATTAGAAAGTAAATTTTGTTAAACATTTTTTGTTAATTCTATTTAATCAATGTGGTTATTTATTATATCTTATCATTAACCACATTTCGTTATCGAATTGAGGTAAAGAGATATGTTCAACAATTTCAAATCCAAAGTGTTCGTATAAAGCTAAATTTCTTTCAGGGGATTCTAAATAGCAGGGTAAATTATTTTCATCTAGTAGGGCAAACATGGGTTTTAATAATCTGCTAGCATAACCATTTCCTTTATAGTTGGGATCTATAGCAATATTATATAGATACATGTGGGGAAAATTAGCATGCTGTTTATGTTTTTTACTAGCTAAGCTGCTATATCGCAATAAACTTCTTCGGCCTTCATTCCCTGCTCTAAAAAAGACGGAAAGAGCTCCAAATCGTATATATTGCCAATTCGATAGTTTTACCTTATCGTGAGGTAACCACGCGGCAACTCCCTCAATAAGATTAGTTGGAGCGTAGACCCAACCAAATTTTACAGAGATTTGAAATGTTAAATTCATTAATTTTGTTAAATATTTCATATGTTTAGAGGGATTCTTAGAGGGATTAGAAAAGTCGTCAGCGTCAAAATATGCTTTCGCAGCAACTTTTCCTGCTAAGTGAATATTATTTGTATCCATTCTAAATAGATTCTCAAGGGTGTCAAACACGCTTTGAATAATTTTTTATTATTCTTAATTTCTTCTGAAATGAGTTTTGAAATTCTCTTTGAATTTTGTATACCAAAAATTATTTTATAAGTATTATTGCTTCAAAAACGAGATGCTCAGTTGAACATACAGTATAATTCTCTGAAATTTCATCTCTCTTTAATTTTTATATTTCGAGAGAGGTAGAGTAGGGGTATAAAGACAATTACTCCAAGGATTGTAAGGAACACAAAAACTCCATAAATGTTGATTTCGGCAATAAAACCCGCAGCAATAGGAGTTAACCCAAAGCCAATTCCCTTTAATACTTCATTTATCGTAGAATATTTTTTGGTATAATTCGCAGCACCGTAATCAATCATAATTTTCAGCGAAGTCCCTTGAATTAATCCTATAAAAAGGCCAATAGAGGCAGTTATTATTGAAATATATAGTAGATTTTGGACTAATATAATTAATATGGAGCTAAAAACGATCATTATAAGGCTAGCGAATACCGAGATTTTTCTGGAATTGATCTTCATCGAATTACTCCATGTTAATCCCAATAACTGACCAACTTGGATTGAGAGTTGAATGAGATATGTAAAATACGAAGGGGAGTCTGTTATTTTTAGAAAAACGGGATAACTAAACCGGAACATGGATTTTGATGCTGCATATGCTACTATCGCTATCCATGAAAATAAAATAGGATAAGCAATCATTTTATTGTTAGAATTTTGTAGATCTTGAGGTTTTATATTCCTCTTCAGTTTCGGGTCATTATTTTTGTTTATGAAATTACTATCTACATGGTTTAATTCTGACTCCTTTTTAAGGAATAGACTAAAGAGAGGTAGTGAGAATGAAAGTATAAAGGCGAAGGTCATAGCGAAATATTCGTCCAAAGCGAAAGCCCAAAAGAAACCAACCAAAAGACCAAAAATAAAACCTAAATTCCATGAGAAATTAAATTGTCTGAAATTTTTATTAGATTTAGCATCACTACTGACGCTTTGCCACCTACTTAACAAGTTATAACAATTAGGCCAAAATACTCCAAGTAATAATCCGTTTATAACTCGAATAATAATGAGATATACTGGTTCAAAATAAATTATCTGAGCACCCACCAAAATCGGAGTACAAATCGCGGATACCATAATTGAATTACGAATTCCAAGTTTTAAGGTGATAAAGTGACCAATTATAGGCCCGAAAATATACGCAATTAAAGGTGCAGAACTTATTATTCCTAGCATACTCTCGCTTATATCTTGATAGAAATAGATGTAATTTTGAAAAGCTCTTTCAAAAATAGATATAAAAAATAATCGGCAAAAAGCTAATATAAAAATGGGCCAAGCACGGTAAGAGAATAGATTATCGCATTTATCTGTGTCACCATAATGTAAAGCAGGTGTATCTTCTGTACTCCCCAATTTTGTTTCCTTAATCTTTTATTGAGAAATAGAACGGTGGATATCTCAAATACTTTTTAGTTTTGTAAAAATTTATTAACAAGATGTTACATAATTTATCTGAAAGTTATTCATATTTTCATGGGATTAAAAATGAATGTAAAAGAAATTAAGGGTCACATTAATTTTAGTTCTGGCCAATTCTTAGGATATGTATTATGGAAGCAGTCTGACGGTTTTCACTTGAGATGGACAACTAAAGGAAAAAAAGAAAACCAATTCCAAGGAAAGATATTATGTGATACAAAGGTAAGAATTACCAAAATAGTAAAGTCAGAATCCAAAGATAAGATAAAAAAGAGCGGGAGTAAAACGATTGAATGGGATATTACGCTAAAAAATGACATTGATGGTTTAGATTTCCTCACTCCAGGAAGCTTCGAAATAGAATTACGAATAGATAAGAAAATAATAAAACCAAAAAGCATTTTTCTAGGGCCTCATATGATACAACCTGAGAGTAACCCATTTACTATATCTCAAAAAGTTCCTGATAAAAAATATATAATCGATGAACCTATTGTAAAAAAGAAGACTGAATCAGAATTGAAACCTGAACATGAACCAGAACCAGTATATGAGCCTACTTCAGAACCTGAGCCAGAACCAGTATACGAACCTATTCCAGAACCTGAGCCAGAACCAGTATACGAACCTACTTCAGAACCTGAGCCAGAACCAATATACGAACCTACTCCTGAACCTGAACCAGAGTTAGTATATGAGCCCACTCCAGAGCCAATGTACGAACCTATTCCAGAACCTGAGCCAGAACCAGTATA
>JAGXNZ010000073.1 GCA_019894655.1 Promethearchaeota archaeon
CTTCTTCTGGTATTCCTCAAATGAAAACCCCTCGGGTAAATCAATTCTCATTTCATTAGCATTATGAGTAGAAATTTCTCCTTTGTGGTATATAATTCCAAATTTCTTACCATTTTTTCCATGAACGCTAACCCTTTCGGGATGTAAATGTCCTTGATAAGCATCATTCATGCTTGTAAAAGACACCAAAATTTGAATATTTCTATCTTTACCAGCATCACAAAATTCTCCTAGGAGGTCTCGTTTAACAGGATTCCAACCCTCGTTAGTGTCCCAAGTACATGCACCATCAGTATCTTTTATTACTAAACCAAATGTATTAAAGTGACACTCTTCAAGTTTATTCATAACACTAATAACATTAATTTTTTTTTCAGCAAACTCATAATCAAGTTTTCTAAAGCCTATCGATCCTCGCACTGGCATTAAAGCCATTGCAAAAATTTTATTGGCACCCAATTTGAAGCGTAAATCTTTAATTTTAGCGTTTTCAAATACAGTGTATTTAGACCAATTTATTTTTTTAACCATAATTTCACGAGGCTTTCGATAATTATTTTAAGGAAATATTATGCTCAAAATATTTGTTTTATTTGATAGATTCAAATCGATAATTTTTTAAAACAATTCTTTTAGTAAATTTTTAAGATTATTAGAATTTTTAATAATACAATCATTAAAACATTTATAAATATTAGAACGATTATTTATAATTGAAATCAAATTAAAATATATACCTATCACATCAATTTTATAGAAAAGACAAAACAATCAAAATAGATACTTTTATTTGGAGAAAAATGAACAAAAATGTACGACGCCACCTTTAAAATAATAATTTTCGGGGATGCGGGTTGTGGGAAAACAACTCTAACTCAAAGGTTTTTAACGAATTTATTCGTATCAGATCAAACGATGACGATCGGAGTAGATTTTGAAGTAAAAAGCCTAACAGTTGACGAACAAAAAGTAAAATTACAAATTTGGGATTTTGGAGGGGAGGAGAGGTTTAGGTTTTTACTCCCTACGTATGTGAGAGGTGCTCGTGGTGGTCTGTTCTTATACGATATAACCAATTTTTCTTCAATTGCTCACATTGATGATTGGCTTAGCGTTATAAGAAAAGAAATAAGAGCTGAAGATATATTTCCTATCATTGTTGTTGGAGGAAAAGCAGATTTAGTAGAAAGCAGAGAAGTGTCATCTGCAGAAGGCATTAAAATTGCGAAATCAAGAAATGTGAATGGTTTTATTGAAACAAGCTCTAAAACTGGGGAAAATGTCGAAAAAACTTTCCAAGCATTAACGGGCTTAATGCTTGATGACGCAAAATAGAAATTAAATAATCATACTACATATTAAATCATATATTTCCAATAAAAGCACTACTTCTTAAAACAATATTATCTATTTATGATTTCAGTAATTTTTTCAGGTACTCTTGTATTAATCCTCCGATTCAACACCATTGTTTGATACTCCATGTCTTTCTTATATTGCTTAGCATAGGTAATTAACTGCTCGATAATTTCAATCTCTTTTTCTGCGTTACTAATAAAATACCCTCCAAAACTGGGTATTTCAGCATAGTTCTTTTTTAGAATTTCTTGAAGCTCGTCTGGTAACACATCGGTCCTATCTTTTAAGGCTGAATTTATAGCCTCAAGTAATCCTCTGTATCTTTCTTGTTTTCCGAACTGACATAAAACGCATTTGGAGCTTCTATTTTTAAGAATATAAAGGATTATAATACCAATTAAGTACCTAAAAGATTCGACCACTTCATTAAAGATACCCTTTTTCATATATCTTTTCACGATAATCTCTGTAATTGAATATAAACTTGAGAAATAAATGGCTCTAGAAAAATAGGCGGGGTCAACACAGAGCAATCGCGTGAACCAAAATGGACTAATTTCGTGAGGTGGATCTTCATGAAGGATATAGTATACTAATCTTCCGTCGCGTTCTTTATATAACGTCGATTCTCTCTTTAGGATATTTAAATAGGTTGAAATTGTGGACCGTGCAATATCTTTAAAAAATTTCTTATACTCTAATTCTACCTCATGTGTAGAGACTTTTTTTTTACCTTCAAGAAAAAATTTAAGTATGATGCCTAAAATGCGATTCTCGTGAAGGCGGCCCGTTTTTACTTGGTTTTCTTCAGACTCGTCTTCCCTAATATTATAAATATTCAAGAGTTCAGGAGCTATTTCTTGAATTACTTTTTCTAGTATATAGGCGCTTAATTCTGTAATTTCTAACAATCCTCAAAATTAATATTTGTTATAACTTATTAAAAAAAATGTAAACTTTTAATAATATTTATTCTAGTTAAATAGAATATTATTTATAACCTATAAAACTCCTATAAAAATGAAAAGCTAAGGAATATTTTTATAAAATTATTAAAAAATTAAAAGATAAAAAAAAAATAAATAAATTCTAGATTTTTATGACTTCTATCTTGGCAGTTATTGATCGTATTTCTCTTTCCAGATTGGATCGTTGATTTGTAATATCCTACGCTGAACCTTACCAAGGATATTTTTAGGAACTTCCGAGATAAACTCGATCATTGCTGGACACTTCCATTTCGTTAAGTTTTCTTGCATCCAAGTGATTAATTCCCCTTCAGTAATCTTACCGATGTATTCAGGTTTTAACTCAACCCAAGCTTTTGTGATTTCGCCGACCTTTCCCTTAGGATCTGGTAGACCAGACACTGCTGCTTCAGACACTGCTTCGTGCTTCATTAACATCGATTCCACCTCTTTTGGAAAAACAGAATGCCCTGCTACTTTAATAAGTTGTTTTTTCCTATCTCTTATTTCGATAGTCCCATCTTCATTCATGAAACCAATGTCTCCGGTTAAGAGCCATAATTTTCCTTTATATGTTTTGATAGTGTCGTTAGTTTCTTCAGGTTGATTGAGATATTCGTACATAATTTGAGGGCCATGTACGCAGATTTCACCAGTGTGTTCTTCTCCAAAATTTGTATCGTCCGGATTTCCCAAACAAATGGGTCCTTCGTCAAAATTTTCTGACGGCCAAATTCCCCATTCGGTGCCTGGTACAGGTAATCCAATAACTCCTATTGGGCTTTCACTAAAGAGATTGCCTGCGCTAATAAGAGGCGAAGTTTCAGTCAATCCATAACCCTCTACAATATTACCTCCTGTGTTATTTACAAAAGCATCTCGTACCGGTCGATGTAGAGGACCAGCTCCTGACGCACATAATTTTAATTTACCCATTACTCCTGGATATTTTCCTTTGATATCTGGAAAGTCAGCTAATCGTTTAAATAAAATTTCAGCGCCGGCGTAAACTAATCCTTCTGGGGCCGGTAACTTTTCAATGTGTTCTAATAAATCTTCTGTGGCTGGAGGCGTTGGAAACATCATTATCCATCCTCCAAATGCGATAGTTGCGTTCATAACTATTGTATGAGCAAAACTGTGAAAAAATGGAAGTACTCCA
>JAGXNZ010000074.1 GCA_019894655.1 Promethearchaeota archaeon
GATTAAAACTATCTATGGCGGAATTTAAAAAGTTAGGGGAACGCATGTATATGATTAAAAGATTGTTCAACTTGAAGATGGGTCTCACTCCAGCGGACGATAGATTACCAAAGATCGTACTTAATCCCGTAAATGAAGGAGGTTCAGCCGGAAAAACTCCGAACTTTCAACGATTAAAAGATGCTTATTACGAATATCGGCAATTCGATAAGGATTCAGGTTACCCAAATCAAGAGAAACTTAAAGATTTAGGTTTAGATAGTTTATGATTTATTTAATTTTCCTTTTTTTATAGTTCTGCTCAATTTCATTTAAACCTAACCTATTGTTTAGAGCTAACTATTTTTTTTACTCGACCAATTTTACCGCTCCTCAAACGAACTTTAATCCCATAATGGTGATTAGGAGAATTTGTAAGCACATTATTTACTATACCCTCAGTTAACTTACCAGATCGCTGGTCCTTCTTTAACACTATTAAAACTCGCATACCTGATTTGATATCTGCTCGCTTTGTTCCCTTCAATTTAATAACTCAAGTCACTTATAGGTCTTTTTTATACGAAAATAGTTCCCTTCATTTTATCTTTTGCCTTTATCTCTTTTAATGTAAGAAGAAGTTCTATAAAATTTGAATTCCATTAGAAACATTTTTTAGTGGTATAACACATTTACTTTAAAATATAAATACATGTTAATGTTAGGTTAAAGTATGGACATTACTAAAACAATGAAAATTAAATTACACGATGAATTACCACTTGATCCAGTGTTCGAACAAGGTATTCGTAGGGCTCCCAATCGTGTATTTAACTTAAATCTTAAAGAAACGGTTCTTGCTTTGAAAAATGCACTAAGATACGTCCCTGAAAGCCTACACAAACTACTTGCCCCAGAATTTTTAGCTGAATTAACTACTAAAGGAAGAATTTATTCTTATCGTTATCGACCATCGGGAAATATCAAAGCAAAGCCCATCAATGAATATAAAGGTATTATTGAAGCACGAGCAATACAATTAATGATTGATAATAATTTAGATTTTGATATCGCACTTTACCCCTACGAATTAGTCACCTATGGTGAAACTGGACAAGTTTGTCAAAATTGGATGCAATACAATTTAATTAAAATGTACTTAGAGCAGATGCAGGATTATCAAACGCTTGTGGTTATGTCTGGACATCCTCTTGGTTTGTTTCCTAGCAAAAGAGATGCTCCAAGAGTTATTATGACCAATGGACTAATGATTGGGTTATTTGACACTCCCGAAGAATTCCAAAGAGCTTCAGCTTTAGGAGTTGCGAATTATGGACAAATGACTGCAGGAGGGTGGATGTATATAGGTCCTCAAGGAATCGTTCACGGAACATATTTAACTTTACTTAACGCTGGAAGACTATATTTAGGGATACCTCCAGATGAAGGTCTCAAAGGTATTTTATATATTACTTCTGGCTTAGGTGGTATGAGTGGTGCTCAAGCTAAAGCTATAGAAATCGCAGGCGGTATCGGTATATTAGCAGAGGTTGATAAGTCTCGTATTACAACTCGATATAAACAAGGATGGGTAAGTAGAGTTTCAGAAAACCTTGAAGAAATCTTTAATTGGGTCGATGAATATAGAACAAAAAATGAACCTGTTTCTATAGCCTATCACGGTAATGTGGTTGATATCTGGAAATATGTAGTGGAACATGATATTAGCGTTGAGCTCGCCTCAGATCAGACATCTTGTCACGCTCCTTACGAGGGAGGTTATACACCCTTTAGTCTAAATTTCGAAGAAGGTAGAGAATTGTTAAAAACAAATCGAAAAAAATTCGAAAAACTAGTCGATGAATCATTGTGTGAACAATATAGACTTATCAAAATTATGGTTGATAAAGGGACGAAATTTTGGGATTACGGTAATTCTTTTCTCAAAGCTGTTTATGATGCTGGAGTTAAGGAAATTGCAATAGATGGAGACCCCAAAAATGGATTCATATTTCCTTCCTATGTCGAGCATATCATGGGACCATTATGCTTTGATTATGGATATGGTCCTTTTCGATGGGTTTGCTTAAGCTTAAATCACTCAGATTTGATAAAAACAGATCAAGTCGCTCTTTCTTGTATAGATCCAAACCGTAGAGCTCAAGATCGCGATAATTGGTATTGGATTAAAAATGCTGAAATGAACAAACTAGTAGTTGGTTCACAAGCTCGTATATTATATGCTGACATGGAAACACGCGTAAAAATTGCTCTAAAATTTAATGAGTTAATCAGAACTGGCGAAATTGGTCCTATAATGCTCGGTCGAGATCATCATGATGTATCTGGTACAGACTCTCCGTTTAGAGAGACATCAAATATTAAAGATGGTAGTAATATTATGGCAGATATGGCTCACCATAGTTGGGCTGGAAACATAGCTCGAGGTATGACGATGTGTGTGTTATCTAACGGAGGGGGAGTTGGTACTGGAAAGGCTATTAATGGAGGTTTTGGATTAGTTTTGGACGGATCTGAACGCGTTAATGAAATTATCAAAAGTGCTATAGACTGGGATGTAAGTTGTGGAATAGCAAGGAGGGCGTGGGCGAGAAATGTGAACGCTTTAGACACGGCGTATAATTGGAATGTAGTACATGAGGAGAGAGGACAAATTACTTTACCATTCCAAATTGACGAGAACATGGTTAGAAATCTTGTAGATTTAGAAATTAAAAAAATAAAAAATAATCTTGATTAAAATGAGTAAAGAGTTTAAGTATGGGATTGACCACTTAACGCCTAATTTAGCTTTACAGATTGCTAATAGAGAGATAAGAGGAATATTTACTGAAGAAGTTAAATCAAAGGTTATAAAGAACTATGAAACAGTTCAGAAAATAGCTAAAGGTAAAAAATTAGTCTATAGTATTAATACTGGTGTTGGTTCGCTCTGTACTAC